>CAMYJX010000083.1:0-6011 GCA_947258825.1 uncultured Pseudomonadales bacterium | reverse complement strand
GGTTCTGAGTGTGGCTGAACCGCGCCAGTTTAGTGCTTTTTGCAGATTCATGCGTGGTCGTTGCCTTAACCTGCGATGCTTCTTCTATAATCGAGGCCATGTCGAAACTCAGCCATATCAACGAGGCGGGCGAAGCCAACATGGTGGATGTGTCCGCAAAGGGTGAAACACGGCGAACCGCGGTGGCTGCCGGCCGGATCCGCATGGCACCGACGACGCTGAAGGAAATTCTCGATAACGGCATTCCCAAGGGGGATGTCCTGGCGGTAGCCCGCGTAGCCGGCATTCAAGGGGCTAAGCGCTGTTCGGATCTAATACCGCTGTGCCACCCGCTGCCTCTGTCAAAGGTTTCGGTTGCCTTCGCGGCCGACGGAGATGATTGCCTCGAGATTACCGTCGAATGTCGCGTAACCGGGCCTACCGGCGTCGAAATGGAGGCCCTGACGGGCGTGAGCGTCGCGGCGCTTACCGTCTACGACATGTGCAAGGCTCTGGATAAGGCGATGACCATAGAGTCCGTGCAGCTCCTCCACAAGGAAGGTGGCAAAAGTGGCACCTGGCAGCGTCCCTCATGATCTCGGTGTCCGTTCTTTTCTTTGCCTCGCTGCAGGAGGCAACCCAAACCGATGCCATGCAGCTGAGTCTGCCCGACGCATCGAATCTGACGACGCTGATGCAGCGCCTTGAGCAGGATCTGAGTTCCGATGCGGTAGCCGCAGTACGGTCTGAAAACGTGCGCATTGCCGTGAATCAGGCGCTGGTCTCCAACTCGTGCACGCTGCAGGATGGCGATGAAATCGCGTTCCTGCCGCCGGTAACCGGTGGCTGAGGTGTTTGTCGATATCCGGGTGCAGGCCGATGACTTCTCAGTCGCCGACGAGTATCTGGCCTTGCGCCAGCGCATGCCTGAAAGCACCGGCGCCGTGGCGAGCTTTGCCGGGCTTGTCCGGGGCGCGGGAACGGCTGCAGATGCCCCGGGGGCTGAAGTGCAGACCCTGTATCTGGAGCACTATCCAGGCATGACCGAGCGTAGCATCGGCGACATCGTGAATCAGGCTTCCGAACGCTGGCCGCTGAACGATGTCGTTGTCATCCACCGAATTGGCGAACTGGCGCCCTGTGCTCAGATTGTCTTCGTTCAGGTAGCATCCCGGCACCGGTCGGCAGCCTTTTCCGCCTGCACGTTCATCATGGACTACCTCAAGACTGCCGCCATCTTCTGGAAGCGGGAAGATACAGCCGGAGGCAGGCACTGGGTAGAGGTTACCGACGAGGACCGCGAGCGCGCCTACGCGTGGGAGACGAAAGAATCTGGTCCCTGACCCCCGCCGGTAACGGCTCCGACTCTCCCGGTTCCAGCCCATCCAGGTTGACTGGACCTATCTGGTAACGCAGCAGGCGCAAAACGGGGAGACCCACCGCGGCCAGCATGCGTCGTACCTGCCGGTTGCGGCCTGAAACCAGATTTACCTCCAGCCACGAAGAACGGGCTGCCCGGTGGGGGGTCACGGGCGGCTGCCGCTGGGGCAGATCCGGTGGGGGCATCCGCCGCACATCCACGGCCTGTGCGAGACCATCTTTCAGCTCGACGCCCTTGAGCAGGGTGGACCGGACGCTGTCAAATTCGGCAGCACCAGGCTGGCCTTCGACCTGGGCCCAGTAAACCTTGAGGGTTTTGCTCCGCGGCTGGCTGATCCGGGCCTGCAACGCGCCTTCGTCTGTCAGCAACATCAGCCCTTCGGAATCCATGTCGAGCCTGCCCGCCGGATAGACGCCTGACTGCTTGATGTAGTCTCCCAGGGTTGGGCGCGTTGGATCCCGGAACTGGCTGAGAACGCCATAGGGTTTGTAGAACCGGATCAGCATCTTCGATGCGGTACGGCCAGGTGCCGCGGCTGTTGCTCAGTGCGGTGCCTGCTCCGCGGTCTCATTCTTCGCCGCGGGCTCCAGGCTGGTGTCCTCGTAAGAAACACCCTCATCAGCATCATGAGCCTGCTTGGCCTCGGCGACGGCTCCCATTGCGCGAATGTTTACCGCGTGAAAACCCTTGGGGCCTTCAAGGCGCTCGTACTCCACGTCCTGGCCGGCCTTTAATGTTTTGTACCCCTCCATTTCAATGGAAGAGTAGTGGGCAAAGAGATCTTCACCGCCGCCTTCGGGCAGGATAAATCCGTAGCCTTTGGCATTGTTGAACCATTTCACTTTACCGATCGCCATGGCAAACGTCCTCCTATCCCCTAGGAAATAGCCAGGCTGATGTTGCAGCGCTTATTTTCTTTCACCACAGGCGTGCTGGTGTGATTGCCCTTTCGTTTAATCGATTCATTCAAAGCGAAACATTCAAAGCGAATCGTTCAGCGAAATCAGGCGTCCCAGCCATACTGTCCCCATCGGCCACTTTCCATGGAAAATCGCGCCCAGTCAAGACCTTGCACCGCCAACTTGGTCTCCCCAGCCATGCCACATCCTTGTATTATGTTTTCGCGCCCCCACGATAAGAGAGGCGCGCTCGTAGATGAACTAATCTTAGGTAACAACAGCGTATGATTGACGATCGCTGGCGCGCGCAGGATGGCGACGATCAGGACCAGGACCGCGATGGGGGGCTTGCCACCGCCACGGCTAAGCCCAAGCTGGAGCGGCCTCCCTTGTATAAGGTCAGAGAAGGCGACCCAGATCATGCTGACGGTGCATACTCAGGGCGCGGCCGTGGTAGGCATATTTCCACGGGACATCGCGGAAACTAAATCGGAGCAAGTGAATCAATATGCTCAGGAGAACCAGCACCCGCTGGTTTCAACGGTGGAGATCACCGATTGAGATTCAGGACGCTGGAGACAGGCGTCTGCCAAACGATACCGGCGGGTATTGATCAATACAGATTGAAAGGGTCATATGCTAAGTAAAGATCTGGAAGTCACCCTCAACGCAGCTTTCCGCGAGGCGAAGGCAAAGCGTCACGAATTCATGACCGTCGAGCACCTGCTGCTGGCGCTGCTCGACAACGACGTGGCGCTGGACGTGCTGCAGAAGATCGGCGCGGACGTAGACAAGTTGCGTAACGATCTGAAGGAGTTCATTGAGTCCACCACGCCCCTCATTCCGGCCGGCGACGCCGATCGTGATACGCAGCCCACGCTGGGCTTTCAGCGGGTTCTGCAGCGGGCGGTTTTCCACGTTCAATCATCGGGCCGCAAAGAGGTAACCGGTGGCAACGTGCTGGTGGCAATCTTCAGCGAGCAGGAAAGTCAGGCGGTTTTCTTCCTCAAGCAGCAGAATATTGCGCGCATCGATGTGGTGAACTACATCGCTCACGGGATTTCCAAGGTGGGCGGGGAAGGCGAACCCTCAGGACCACCAGGGGCAGAGGGCGAGGAGGAGGCGCTGCAAGGAGAAGGCGCCCAGCAGAGCGCGCTCGAAGCTTTCGCCACCAACTTGAACGAGCAGGCGAAATTGGGGCGGATAGACCCCCTGGTGGGTCGCGATGTGGAGCTGGAGCGTGTCATCCAGGTGCTGTGTCGGCGTAGGAAAAACAACCCGTTGCTGGTGGGTGAGTCTGGCGTGGGCAAAACGGCAATCGCCGAGGGGCTTGCAAAGCGCATCGTCGATAGCCAGGTCCCGGAAGTGGTGTCCGAGAGCACGATCTATGCGTTGGATATGGGCGCGCTGCTGGCGGGAACCAAATACCGGGGCGATTTCGAGAAGCGCTTCAAGCTGATTCTGGCGGAGCTGAAGAAACAGGAAGGCTCAATTCTGTTCATCGACGAGATACACACCATCATCGGCGCGGGTGCGGCGTCAGGCGGGGTGATGGATGCATCCAATCTCCTCAAGCCGCTGCTGACCTCCGGCGAGATTCGCTGCATGGGCTCCACGACTTATCAGGAATACCGCGGGATATTCGATAAGGATCGCGCGCTCTCCCGCCGTTTCCAGAAAGTCGACATCATTGAGCCGGACGTCGAAGACACCTATAAAATCCTGAAAGGTCTGAAATCCAGATACGAAGATCACTACGGGCTTCGCTATACCGACAAATCGCTGCGCATCGCCTCGGAGCTTGCCAGCAGATATATCACCGACCGGTTTATGCCCGATAAGGCGATCGATGTCATTGATGAGGCCGGCGCCGCCCAGCAGCTGCTGGCGCCCAGTCGGCGCAAGAAGAGCATAACGCCGTCTGACATCGAGCAGGTGGTGGCCAAAATCGCACGGATTCCTTCTACTCAGGTAACCACTTCCGACAAGGAAGCGCTGCGCGATCTGGACAGCAAGCTCAAGATGGTGGTGTTCGGCCAGGATCAGGCGATCGACGCGCTCGCCTCGGCGATCAAGCTCTCACGGGCGGGTCTCAAGGCCGGCGAGAAACCCATCGGTTCGTTCCTGTTTGCCGGCCCTACGGGTGTGGGCAAGACGGAAGTCTGCAAGCAGCTGGCAAACATCATGGGCGTTGAGCTTTTGCGCTACGACATGTCCGAGTACATGGAGCGCCACACCGTGTCCCGCCTCATTGGAGCGCCCCCCGGCTATGTCGGGTTCGACCAGGGCGGGCTTCTGACTGAAGCGGTGACGAAGCATCCCCACAGCGTGCTTCTGCTCGACGAAATAGAAAAAGCGCACCCGGAAGTCTTCAACCTGCTGCTGCAGGTCATGGATCACGGGACGCTGACCGACAACAACGGACGCAAAGCGGATTTTCGTAACGTGGTGCTGGTGATGACCACCAACGCGGGTGCCCAGGAAGCCAGCCGGCGCTCCATCGGGTTTACCGAGCAGGACCATTCGCCAGATGCCATGGAAGCGATCAAGAAGCTTTTCACGCCAGAATTCCGCAACCGTCTGGACTCCGTGATTCAGTTCGGCGCCCTGGACAACGAAGTCATCAAGACCGTGGCAGACAAGTTTCTCACCGAGCTTCAGGCTCAGCTGGACGACAAGAAAGTACAGCTCGAGGTGGACGAAGCGGCAAGGGACTGGCTGTGCCGAGAGGGTTACGACGAGAAGATGGGCGCCCGGCCCATGCAACGGCTCATACAGGAGAAGATCAAGCGCCAGATTGCCGAAGAGGTGCTCTTCGGACCGCTCGCCAAAAATGGCGGTACCGTTTACGTGACGGTTGAAGACGGTGAGCTGAAAGTTCGCTGTGAGTCGCCGGATGATTCGCCTGAGGATCAGGCAGCGGAGGCTCAGGCTTAGGGATCTGCGCGTGGAAACTAGGGGCGCAGCTGCTTTCGGCTACTTGCGGAAGGTGATTCGCCCCTTGGTGAGGTCGTAAGGGGTCAGCTCAACTTTGACTTTGTCGCCAGTCAGAATGCGTATGTAGTTTTTGCGCATCTTTCCTGAGATATGTGCGGTGACGACGTGACCGTTCTCCAGTTCCACTCGAAACATGGTGTTGGGAAGGGTATCGACCACGGTCCCCTCCATCTCGATCTGCTCTTCTTTGGCCATAAACTCCAGTCGCCGGTTTCAGTGCGGGCAGGATTCTGCCCGAAGCTCTCGGGAAAGGCAAAAGCTCGGCGCGTAAAGCGCCCGCCGAAGGCGTGCTCAGTCCACGGTGATCCAGCGTCCGTTGACGAACAGCTCTACCGGACGGTAGTCGGTTTTGTAACGCATCTTTGCTGAATCACGAATCCAGTAGCCAAGATACAGGTAGGGCAAGCCGAGCTGCCGGGCAAGCTCGATCTGCTGGAGAATGCTCCAGACGCCCAGGCTGCGACGGGACTCGTCGGGCTCGAAAAAGGTATATATGGCGGAAAGACCCCGCGGCTGCCGGTCCGTTACGGCGACTGCGATGAGGTCCTCGTTCAGATAGCTGCAGACAAAGAGAGTATCCGACCACTGCGAAAGCAGAAACGACCGGAACTGGTCCTCGGAAGGGGGATACATATCGCCGTCGCCGTGACGCCCGGCGATGTATCGGGCATAGAGTCGGTAGGTCGCCGCGCTGAACGCGGCCGGTCTGGTCTCGATTCGCAGGTCTTCATTGCGAGCGAGCACGCGCTTCTGAC
>CAMYJX010000082.1 GCA_947258825.1 uncultured Pseudomonadales bacterium | reverse complement strand
CCAGAGCGTTTCTTCGTCGTGACCCTGGGCGGCGGCGCGGACGAGCTTCTTCGACGCGGCCACAGCCAGAGGGGCATTTTCAGCTATACGTTCTGCCCAGCCGATGGCCGCTTCCAGTGCGCCACCCTGCTCGGTGAGCTCGCTCAGCATGCCACACTCCATGGCCGTCTCCGCGGTGATGGGCTCTCCGGTGATCGCCATTTCCATGGCCCGTGTGTAGCCAACCCGGGCCGGCAACCGGAACACGCCGCCTGCAGCAGCAAACAGGCCCACCTTCACCTCCCGGATGCCGATCTTGGCGCCTTTGGAAGCTACCAGCAGATCGCAGGTCAGCGCGATCTCGCAGCCGCCGGCCAGGGCGAAGCCTTCGATGGCGGCAATCAGCGGTTTCCTGCTGCCTTCGCGAATGAAGGTGGTGAGCGGACCGATGTCCTCGCCACGGGCAAAGGCTTTCAGATCCATGCCGGAGCAGAATCCGCGCCCGGCACCGGTGATGACGCCCGCCGTCAGCGAGCTGTCCTCGTCGAGCTCTCTGACGGTGTTCAGCAGGCCGTTCGACAGGGCACCGTTGATCGCGTTCATCGCCTGCGGGCGATTGAGGGTGATAATCATGACCCGACCCCGGCGTTCTACCAGGATGGCGTCTTCTTGGGCGGCTTCACTCATGGTCCAGTCCTCTTCGTGATTTTCGTCCATAGTCGCCAGCGTGTGGCCGCAGTTCAACCCCCAGCCGGATCGTGCACGGTCGAAACCATCGTTTGTCCACCACTGGACGATTCGCCAACCTCGGAATCATAATCGGCAGGGCAGGGCTGCATCGTAGGGTGGAAGCCGTCACCGGGAGGGGGACATGGAACACGCGCTACAGGTCGAGATACTGAAGGAGCTCATGCAGCAGCTGGACGAAGGCAAGAACATTGATGCCGGCGTCCAGTATCGCATGCCCACCGCCGCATACATGTGCCCGGAGATTGCTGCCCAGGAGCGGGAATCCTTTTTCAGGAAACACCCCCAACTGATTGGCCTGTCTGGCGATTTACCCGAGCCCGGCAGCTACCTGACCCGGAACGATTTTGGCATTCCGATCCTTGCTACTCGAGATAAGTCTGGCGGGTTCCACGCCTTCCTCAATGCCTGCCGGCACAGATCCGTCAAAGTGGCGTCGGAAGCCCGCGGCAGAAAATCGGTATTCATGTGCCCGTTTCACGGCTGGAGCTATGCCAACACCGGTGATCTGCTGAACATCCCCGACGAGGATCACTTCGGGGCCATCGACAAGTCCTGTCATGGCTTGCTCGAGTTGCCCTCGGTGGAGCGAGACGGCCTCCTCTGGGTGCACCCCGATGTTGACGGGCAGCTGGATATCGACGAGCTCCTGGGTGCGGAACTGGCCGCAGAATTTGCTTCCTACGGCATCACGAATCACGCCTTCGTCGGTGAGAAAAGCATCGAGATGAACCTCAACTGGAAGTTTGCCAATGACACCTTCGGTGAGACCTATCACTTCGGCAAGCTGCACAAAGATACCCTGGGCCGCCTTTACTACGGCAACAATCTGCATCTGAAGGCGTTTGGCCGCCATCACAGGTTTGTTACCGCTAATCACGGTATCGATTCGATGCGGGAAAAACCTGAAGCAGAGTGGAATATCGCCCGTGGCACCTTTGTGCTCTACCACCTTTTCCCGAATATTCAGTTCCTGGTGGACGAGCAGACGGCAACGCTGATACGCATCTATCCGGACGAAACCAACCCGGGCCGATCGATCACCCGCATCAGCTTTTACTACACCCCTGAAGCGATCGAATCCGTGGAAACTGAACAGGCCGAGGGGACAAGCATATCCGACGTCTACGACTACGAAGGGCGTCGAGGCAGCCTCGGTGGCGTCGAAGCTTCATTGGAGGTGTTCTACAGCACTGTCGAACGCGAAGACTACGTGATGGGTGAGATGCAGCAGCGCGCGGCTGAAACCGGCATGTTGAAAGAGATCATCTTTGGCCGCAACGAGCCGGCATTGCATCACTTCCACCAGAACTATCGCGAGGCGTTGGGGCAGCCGCCGTTGGAACCGGTCGATTAGCCCTGCTGCCACCGCGTTGGCACGTTGGCTAGTTCCGGATGTCGATACCCCGGTAGTTGTCGTTCATCGCATCCCTGAAAAGGGATGCGAATCTGGCGCCGCCTCCCTGGTAGGCGGGGAATCGGTTCCGACCGCTTTCATGGCCTTTGACGTTCGAGTTGTAGCCGACAAACCAACCCTTGCCTTTTCGGAGCAGCAGCTTCGCGTAGCTGCGTTCAACTTCCTTTACCCATGCTCGTTCTGCGTCCAGCTCTGCTTCCAGGCGGGTGCAGCCATTTGCCAGGGCATGCTGCAGCACGCCGGTCACGCCATCCACGTTGACCTCGATGGCCCGGGGGAAGTTGGACGCGCCGGACGCGCTCTGCGGCCCCGCGATCATGAACAGATTAGGGTAGCCGTGCGTCATGAAGCCGAAGTAGGTGAGGGGGCCGTCCCGCCACTTATCCCGGAGCGGCGCGCCGTCGACGCCGCGGATGTCCAGTCGATCGTAGGCGCCGGTGACGGCATCGAAGCCAGTGGCATAGATGATCAGATCCAGATCATAGTGGGCTTCGCTGGTCTCGATGCCGGTCGGGGTGATTCGTGCGATGGGGGTTGCCGAGATGTCCACCAGATGCACGTTGTCCCGGTTGTAGGCTTCAAAGTAGTGGGTCTCCAGCGGCAGCCGCTGCATGCCGAAGCCGTGATCTTTTGGAATGAGCTTCTCCGCAGTCTCTGGATCATGCACTCGCCGCCGGATTCGGCCTGCTATGTAATCGGATATTTCCCGGTTCGCCGCCTCATCCGTGTAGATCTCAGCGAAGTTACCCGCGAGGATGGCGAAGCCGGAGGTTTCGTAGAGGCGGTCCCAGAAGGCGATGCGTTCCGCCCGCGGGACGTTCCAGAACCCCCGGCGATCCGGCAAATGTTCGAAACCGCTGGGCGTGGCGGCACAATTTGCGAAGATCTCGTCGTAGCGCGTGCGGATCTCCGCCATCTCTGCCTCGGAGATGGGTGAGTTGTTCAGGGGCGAACTCCAGTTGGGGCGCCGCTGAAACACGGTGAGCTCACCCACCTTGTCGGCAATCTCGCCGATCACCTGAATGCCTGTGGCGCCGGTACCGATGATGCCGACCCGCTTACCCTCCAGCGGCACTGGTTCTTCTGGCCACCAGAAAGTGTGAAAAGAATCCCCTTCGAAAGTGTCCATGCCTTCGATTTCCGGCAGCGTGGGTGCGGAAAGCGGCCCCAGGCTCCCGACGACGAACCGGGCTCTGTATGCATCGCCGTTCCTGAGCTTCAGCAGCCAGACCCGATCCTGCTCCTGCCAGGTCATGCTTTCGACGTATGCGTTAAATCGCATGTGGCGTCGCAGGCTGAACTTGTCGACAACGAAATTCAGATACTTGAGGTTCTCCGGCTGAGAGGAGAAGCGCTCTTTCCAGTGCCACTCATCCAGCAGCTGTTTCGAAAAAGAGTAACCGTAGGTATAACTCTCGGAGTCGAAACGGCATCCCGGATAGCGATTGCGGTACCAGGTGCCCCCGAGATCTTCTTCGCCTTCCAGCAGGATGACATCCACGCCGAGATCGGTCAGGCGTTTGATCTGGTAGATACCGCCGACACCTGCGCCAATGACGATCACGTCATGGTATCTGTCGTTTTTGCTCATGTAGCCCCCTTACATACCACATTGGCGAGTGCTGATCCGGGCACAGAAGTTGGGCCATCCTCCAACCTCCGCCGCGCTCCATCAACTCAATGCTGACCGAATCCCGCGCGTTCGGCTAGTATGGATAGCTCAGCAATTCCCGGGAGCTCGACAATGGAGCGTGACAGCTATATCGAGGGCATCCGCAGCGCATGGCTCGGAGAGCAGTTCGGCGAAGTCTTTTTCAAGGCGATGGCAGATCGGGCCGAGGACGAATCCATGCGGGCAGCGTGGCAAACCCTCGCGAAGCTGGAAAATGTCACCGGAAAGACGATGGCCGCAGTGCTGGAGGCTCACGGTGAAACAGCCGTGGCCGACGAGGCGATCGAGATTGGCAACGAAGTCCTGGATGAATACTCGGGCGCCTCGCACCACGACTCAATGATGAGAATGAAAGACGTAGTGGAGAAAGCGATCATCCGCTTCGATCAGCTCCTTGCTGTCGCTCCAGAGCCTGACGTGCCTTCGGTGCAGTTCCTGGTTCATCACGAGCAGGCGCTGTTGACCTTCGTCGACCGGGAGATTGCCGGCGATCACGCGCATGCGCTGGAAGGCGTCGAGAAGCTGCTTGAACAGGCCCCTTGAATTCGAAGCGCTGCCGCGCAAAAGGTATCGACATCTCCGGAAGCTGCGTCAATCATGTTCGCAAGGCTAGTGTGTAGCCCACCACCCGAAAACGCGAGAGAGGGATTCCATGACCCATCCGCTTGATCCTCTATCGGCTGCAGAAATTTCGCAAGCCGTCGACAGCTTCCGCAGTCAACATAGGTCTGCCGAGGCCTTCTTTTCATCTGTTGGTCTGGTCGAGCCGCCGAAAGATAAGGTCAAGGCGGGTGTGAGCGTGCCGCGCGTCGCCCGGCTGCTCGGCGTAGACGATACGCCGGATGGCGGCTTTGCTGCTGACGTCAATCTCGACACCGGGGAAGCCTCGATCTCGCGGCTGCCGGGTAACGCGCAGGCGCCCTATGGCTTCGCGGACCTGGGACTTGCGGTGCTGCTGACGAAGCAGAACGAAGACTGGCTGCGAGCGGTTGCCCAGCGAGGAGTGTCCATTGCCAGCGAAGAAGATCTGGAGTTGATTCAGATCGATCCCTGGCCAGCTGGAGGCTTTGCCCATCCGGAAATCCCCAAAGGGCATCGCGCGGTGCGATGTATCGCGTTTCTACGCGAGGACGAAAAGGACAATGGCTACGCGAAGCCCATTCATGGGTTGATCGCGCACGTAGACATTACCGCGCGGCGGGTTGTTGCCATCGAAGACAACGGCGTTGTGCCCATGCCTGCCGCCAGCGGCCGGTTTGATTCCGCCAGTCAGCCAAGCACGCGAAGCGACCTGATGGAGCTGTCGATCACGCAGCCCGATGGGCCAAGCTTCAGCGTCGACGGTTATCGGGTGACCTGGCAGGGGTATGAGTTCCGGGTCGGCATTCATCCTGTTAACGGCCTGGTGTTACATCAGCTGTCACTGTGGGGAAGACCGGTACTCTATCGGGCGGCGCTCTCCGAAATGGTCGTGCCGTACGGGGACAGCGACCCGATGCACAGCTGGAAACATGTACTCGATGCCAGCGAGTACAACATGGGTCAGCTGATAAATTCCCTCAAGCTGGGCTGTGACTGCCTGGGTGAAATTTGCTACTTTGATATCGACCAGATCACCCACGAAGGCACGGTAAAGAGGGTCGAGAACGCCATCTGCATGCATGAAGAAGACTACGGCATTCAGTGGAAGCACTCTGACAGCAGGGCGCAGACGAGCGAGGTTCGGCGCTCCCGTCGACTGGTGATCTCCTCCATCTTTACCATTGGTAACTACGACTACGGTTTCTACTGGTATCTCTACCTTGATGGCACTATTCAGATGGAGATCAAACTCACCGGCATCGTCGGCGTCAGCGCCGTCGCGGACGGGCAGGTGAATGCCGCTCAGTCGCCGCTGATCTCATCGGAGCTTTCTTCACCCGTTCACCAGCACATATTCTGTTTCAGGCTGGACTGGGACCTTGATGGTGGCAGCAACTCGTTGTATGAGAACCAGATCGAAGTGATGCCAATAGATGATGATAACCCGGAAGGCACTCAGTTCCGGTCTGTTTCCCGGCAGCTAACCGACGAGGCGAGTGCGAAACGCAGCATCGCACCCGAGGTGTCGCGCTTCTGGAAGGTTACGAACCCGGCCTCGAAGAACGGGTTGGGGCAACCCGTGGCATACAAGCTTCTGCCTCAGGCGTCGCCAACCCTGTTTGCCCACCCCGATTCACCGGTTGCGCGACGCGCCGCCTTCGGAAAACACCATCTATGGGCAACGCCCTACGTCGACGGTGAGCTGCACGCGGCAGGCCCCTATACGGTCATGCATGAAGGTCAGCAGGGGTTGCCCGAGTTGACCGCAGACAACCGGGACATCAGCGAGTGTGACCTGGTGATGTGGCACACGGTAGCGGTAACCCATGTCCCGCGTCCAGAAGACTGGCCCGTCATGCCGGTAGAGTACTGCGGATTCCATCTCATTCCAGTGGGCTTCTTCGACAGCAATCCAACGCTTGATCTGCCCTCGTCATGCCATAAAGATTAAAACAAGATGTCTATTCCTCAGTATTCAGCAGACACGCCAGCAAGTGACATTGCCGCGGCATTGGGTGAAGCCGGATGCGTTGTGGTAACCGGAGTAATGGATGCCGAATTGCGGCAGTCTATTACGGGCGAGCTGGCACCGGACATGGCGAAGACACCGATTATCGAAGAGGATGACCCGGAGGAGTTCTACCCTGGGCGCACGCGGCGCATTTCCGCTCTTGTTGCGCGCTCTACCAGCGTTACCGACCACCTGATCGCACACCCGTTGACCCAGCAGGTCTGCGAGACCCACCTGCTCCCCAACTGCGAGCACGGGTACCAACTGCATGTCTCCGCCGCCCTCGAAGTAGGCCCTGGCGCGCGCGAGCAGATTCTGCATCGGGAGGAGGATCCGTTTACCTTTTTTCCCCTGCCGCGACCCAGCATCATTGTGGCCAGCATGTGGGCCGTTACCGATTTTCGCGCGGACAACGGCGCCACTCTGGTAGTACCAGGCAGTCACAAATGGCCCGCCGATAGAGAGGCTGAGCCCGGTGAAATTCTGAACGCAGAGATGCCAGCCGGTGCGGTGCTGTACTGGATGGGCGGGCTGTTGCACGGTGCCGGGGCAAACACGTCGCGGGACTGGCGCTACGGAGTGATCCTTACCTATTCCCTGGGCTGGGTCCGGCAGGAAGAAAACCAGTATCTGGACGTGCCACGGGAGCGTGTAGCGGAGCTGTCACCGGAGTTGCGGCGTATCGTCGGGTTCGATATGTACTCTGCGCTCGGGTTCTACGACCCGACCGTTGCCACTGGCAAATCCACCTAGAATCCCGAAGCTAAAACTCAGAGGAACGACGCCATGATAAAGCTCTACGGAATTCGCATGAGCAACTACTACAGCCTTGCCAAAGCACTGCTCATTGAAAAGGGGTTGGATTTTGAGGAAGTCAAAGCGCCGCCCAGCCAGGATGAAGACTATCTTGTGCGATCCCCGATGGGGAAAATGCCGGCCATAGAAGTGGATGGCAAGTTCCTGTCAGAGTCATTGGCCATTGCAACCTACCTCGAGAAGCTGAGACCGTCGCCAAGACTCATTCCAGAGGATCCCTTTGAAGCAGGAAAAACGCTTGAGCTCGTTTGCCATATGAAGCTCGATGTGGAGCTGGTTGCTCGAAGATGTTTGCCGGAAGTATTTTTCAAACAGCCGGTTTCGGAGGAAACCAAGGCGTCGACGAAAAGCGACCTGCAGAAAGGCATTAAGGCAGTGAGCCGTCTATTCATCGGTGAGCCCTATGCGCTCGGCGAAACGCTGACGCTTGCCGACTTCTATGCCTGCTACTGCCTGCCGTTGGCGTCTTCCATAGCTCAGGGGATGTTCAGCATGGATCTGCTGGCAGACCAACCCAGAATGCAGGCGGTTTTGACGAAGATGGCTGAACACCCGAGCGTCCGTCGCGTCGGCGAGGAACAGAAGCAGTAGCGAGGCAGGCTTCTGCTCGAGCGGCGCTGCAAGGGGCATCTCTGGTGAGCCGGTGTTTCCACGAGTTGGTTGAAGCGTCTGTAGAAGTGCTGAAGGAAAATTCATGAGAATTTTTTCCTATTTGCCTAACCCGCGAGTCTGGAAAGCACAGATCGCCGCAGAATATGCGGGCGCTAAGCTGCAGGTGATTGGCGCTCCGCCACCGGAGCTGCAGGGTTGGCTGTGGGATTTCGACGCGAGGAAGTTGAGCGATGACGAAGCGACTGGCTCCAGCGCCTATGCGCGAGCCAGCCGGCGAGGATTTGAAGGAACGCTGTACAAAACTGATGCATTTCTCGAGGCGCATCCATTCGGTACGGTACCAGCCGCATTCAGTGATAACGGCCGCATCGGTGTATTTGAATCCAACAGCATCCTTCGCGCAGCAGCGAGATCGGGAGTCTCTGGCTCGGCTTTGTATCCGGAAAGCGACCCCTACCGATCATCGAGGATTGATAGTTTCCTGGACGCCGGTCTGGTTTTCGGGCGCGAGTTCCAGGTTTACATGTTGTCGATGCCCGAGATGACGCCCGAGCTATACGAGCGCATGGCAGCAGCTTATGAGTTTTATCTCAATGGCATTGATCAGGTGATGAAGAGCTCTGAATATCTGGCAGGTGATGAACTCTCGATTGCTGATATTGCGTTTGTGTGCGACCTGGCCCAGTTCCTCCTCGAGCGGAGGATGGCCGAGCAATTGGCGGCTGTGGGCAGGCGGCCCGTGGCTGCGAACATCAAGAAAGATTATCCACTCGCGTACAAGCATCTTTTGACCCTGAGCCACCGGCCGATCTTCTACAAGTACCTTGAGCGCGTAGTGAAAGACCTGCCGAGCGCCGCATAAGATTCGTACTGACTCGTCAGCTAGAGGAATATCGATGACGACACCGGCCGCTGGAACCCTGACATGGCGCGTACGCATGATGTTTGCCGTTGGGCAAGTTCCCGAAGGCATTCAATCAACGTCTTTCAGCTTCTTCCTTCTGTTTTTTTACAATCAGGTCCTGGGCCTGTCCGGGTTTCTCGCCAGCCTGGCGATTGTTTTCGCCATTCTGGTTGATGCGGTCAGCGACCCAATCATTGGTTCATGGTCCGACGGCGTTCGCAGTCGTTGGGGGCGACGGCATCCATTCATGTACGCCGGTGCGGCACCTTTTGCTATCTGTTTTTACTTTCTGTTTGCGCCGCCTGAGGGCCTGAATGAAATGCAGGTCTTTGCCTGGTTGGTCGCATTCTCAGTGCTGACTCGAACGGCGCAGTCTGTCTATTCAATTCCGCACACGTCGCTCACAGCCGAATTTTCCAACGACTATCAGGAGCGGACACTGTTGTCCTCGCTTCGGTCAGTGTTGCAGTCCGTCGGTACGTTGATGGTATTCCTGATCGGTTTGCAGATATTTTTCGGGGCAACGCCAGAATACCCCAATGGGCAGTTGAATCCTGAAGCCTATCCGAAATTCGCGGCTGTGTTCGCCGTGATTATTTTCGTCGGGGTTCTTTTGACAGCCTATGGAACACATAGTCACATTCCGTATCTGCCTCAGGCCAACCCAATCGGCAGCCGCTTCAGTCTGATGCAGGTTTTGCGTGAGTCGGGAATGGCTTTCGGATTTCGCTCGTTCAAAGCCGTCGTTCTTACCGCGGTGCTTTTTGGTATGACCATGGGCATGGTTTCGGCGTTGTCGATCTACCTGGGCACCCTCTATTTTCAATTCAGTCTGGAGCTGATCGGGCTCAGCTTTCCAGCTTCCATTGTAGGCGCTTTTATCGGCGCGGGGCTGGCAACGCCGTTGGGGCGCTTTTTTCAGGAGAAGAGAACATTGCTGATGGGAGGGCTGATCTGGTACGGGGTCTGGAACACGCTACCTATAATTCTCAGCATGCTGGGGCTGTTTCCGAAACCAGGTAATCCAGTCTTGTTCTACCTGGTGATGACGTCCAACGCTATTTCCGCCATGGGAATCGGCGTCTTGACTGTCATGATCGGATCGATGATCGCCGATATAACCGATCAGCATGAGGCAAAACACGGCAGCAGAAGCGAAGGCATCTATTTCGCGGCTTCATCATTTGCATCGAAAGCGATTGGCGGCTTCGGTATCGTGATATCAGGGGTGGTTGTGGATCTCGCTGGGATTCAGCGCAGTGCAACGGTAGAGACGATAGACCCTGAATCTCTGTGGACCCTGGCCATGGCGATGGGGCCAGGTGTTCTGTTTTTGATCAGTGTCACTGTGGTGGCAGCAAGCTTTTATGATCTATCGCGTGCAGAACATGAGCGAATTCGCGGATTGATCCTGGATGAAAAACCCACAACGATTTCCAGGGTCGTGCACGACCTTACGCCGGAAAAGAGTATGTGACCTGTCTTCATCCAATGGCCAATAAACCCATTGGGGGTTCTATTGCCTTAGCCGGATCTGTTCAACCGAAAAGTCTGTCGGCTCAACAGCAGGCAGGGAATCAACCCGATGGCGACCATGCTCAGAGCCGCCGTCGACGCTTCGGCAAGCCGTTCATCCGACGCCAGACGGTAAGCGCGGGTTGCCAAAGTCTCGAAATTGAACGGTCGCAACACCAGGGTTGCGGGCAGCTCCTTCACCACATCGATGAACACCAGCAGCACCGCGGTGAGGACGGCCGGCATCAGCAGCGGCAGATGTACCGCGGTGAGCAGGCGTCGGGGTTTCGCTCCCAGCGCCCGGGCGGCGGCATCGAGCTGCGGATTTATCCGGGCCATCCCTGCCTCGCAGCTGTTGAAGGCAACGGTCAGGAATCGGGCAATGTATACGAACACCAGCGCGGCAATACTACCGGTCAGCAGCAGTCCAACCCGCATGTCGAAGCGCTCGTTGAACACGCCGGCGAGCCATTTATCGAGGCTGGTCAGAGGCACAATAAGGCCAACCGCCAGAACCATTCCTGGCAAGGCGTAACCCAGCGTTGCCACCCGCAGCGAAATTCTGACCGGCAGGCTCGGACGTAAACGGACGGTATAGCAGAGCCAGATCGCCGCGCCGGTGGCGAGACCGGCCGCGGTCAAGCCAACCAGCACGCTGTTGCCAACATAGCTGCTGAAGCTCCTGCCGAACATCGGATCACCAACGCTAACCGCCTGAATACCCAGGGTTGTCATGGGCACAACGAAACCGAGCAGAACCGGCGCGCAGCAGACAACTGTCGCCAACCATGCGCGCACGCCGCGCATCTGCACCGGGACGGCGGGTGCGGGCCTGGTCAGCGAGTTGGCAACCCGGCCCCTTCTGGCCAGTTGTTCGAAAAGTACCAGCACCGCGACGATGACAAACAACCAGGCAGCCAGCTGCACTGCTGCAGCATGTTCGCCAAGGGCAAACCAGGTGCGAAAGATACCGCTGGTAAACGTCGGCACGCCGAAAAAGTCCACCACCCCATAGTCGGCGGCCGTCTCCATCAAGGCCAGCGCCAGACCGCCCGCGATGGCCGGCCGGGCAACAGGCAACGCAACGCGAAAGAAGGCTCGACCGGGAGATGCCCCGAGACTTCGCGCCGCCTCATTAAGCACAGCCGACTGCTGAGCGAAGGCGGTATAGGTGAGCAGATAAACATAGGGATAGAGCGCAAAACCCAGCACCAGCGCCGCACCGGGCAGGGAACGGATTGCTGGAAAGGTGTACTCACGGGCACTCCAGCCGGTAAGCTCTCGCAGCGCGCTCTGCACCGGGCCGGAAAATTCCAGCAGATCCGCGTACGCATAGGCGACCACATAAGCCGGCGCTGCCAGTGGCAGCACCAGCAGCCAGCGCAATAGACTACGCCCTGGAAATCGCCGCG
>CAMYJX010000081.1:14635-29450 GCA_947258825.1 uncultured Pseudomonadales bacterium | reverse complement strand
CAACGTGGACACCTCGGTATTCAGCACCGTCCTTCAGGGCGACACGCCGGCGGCTCAGTGAGGCGCGCTGGCCAGAGGCGAGGCAACCAGTGATCTTTAAGCATGTTTCTGCAGGCTTTGTCCGGCACCTCTGGGTGGCCATGGGGCTGATGTTCCTCAGCCTTTCCGCGCTGGCGGCGGAGCTGCGCAGCCATGAGGTGCTGGTGGATGGACACCCGTTCCGCGTCTGGGAGAGGTCGCCGGCTCAGCCCCGCGCGCGGATGCTTCTGCTGCACGGCATTACCTGGAGCACCCGACCGAATTTTGACCTGCAGGTTCCAGAGGAATCGCTTTCGTTCATGGATGGTCTGAACGGGCTCGGGGTGCGCGCCTACGGGATGGATCAGCGGGGTTATGGTGAGACCCCACGGGATGACAGCGGCTGGCTCACGCCGGAGCAGGCGGCCGAGGACGTCATCGGGGTGCTGTCGTGGATGGTCGCGGCCGATCCCGACGCGCCGCGTCCTTATCTGTTCGGCTGGTCCTACGGTGCAGCGCTGGCACAGCTGGTTGCGCAGCAGCGGCCGGATCTGGTGTCCGGCGTGATTTTCTTTGGTTATCCCGTCCGGCCCGGGTTCGAGCGTGATCCCGATGGCGTCGACTCGGAGCCGCCGCGAGAAGCGAATACCGTAATGGCCGCCGGTAGTGACTTCGTCGTCCCGGGCGCCATCAGCCGTCCGGCCATCGATGCCTACGTTGCTGCAGCCCTGGCTGCAGATCCCGTCAAGGTGGATTGGCGGGGGCGTGCGCAATGGCAGGCGCTGGACGCCACGCAGATCCGGGTGCCCACGATGCTGCTGCAGGCAGAACACGACCCCATCGCGCTGGACGACGTTCACAGTGACTTCTTCAACCGGCTGGGCACGAGAGACAAAGCGTGGATAGCCATTCCGGGCAGCGGCCACGCGGCGTTCCTGGAACGTCAGCGCGGCTATTTTCTCAAACTTCTGGATACCTTCATCGACAGAGGCAGCAATTGATTGCCGTAACGGCCCTTGGGGGCGGTAGACTGACTTTCTGCCGTCAAGCCTTTAATCTTGACGATGTGACCATTAGGGGCCCGAGCTGCCCCGTGCAGGAGACTAAATATGAGCGAGCAGCAGAATAGCGGGATGTCGCCAGCGGAACTGGTCCGTCAGTCGAACCGTGAGGTGGCTGAGAAGTGGGCACTGGATGTTAATCAGGACCCTTACGCCGTGCCGTTGAGCCAACTTAATCCGGGCCATCCGGACCTCTTCGAGGCCAACACGGTGCTGCCCTACTTCGAACGGTTGCGCAAGGAAAGCCCTGTCAACTACACGGAAGACAGCCAGTTCGGGCCGTACTGGTCGGTGACCCGCTACCACGACATCATGCACGTCGATTCCCACCACGAAATCTTCTCGTCTGACTCGCGGGTTGGTGGCATCCAGCTGGGTGGCCAGGCCGAACCGAACCCGGATCCCATGTTTCATCTGCCCATGTTCATCATGGAAGACCCGCCCAAGCACGACGAGCAGCGCAAGGTGGTGGCCCCCATGTTTACGCCGCGGCATCTGGCCGGGCTGGAAGGTCTGATACGCGAGCGGGCGGGCATGATCCTCGATGGCCTGCCACGCAACGAAACCTTCAACTGGGTACGGGAAGTTTCCGTCGAGCTGACCGGACAGATGCTCGCTACCCTGTTCGACATTCCTCAGGAAGATCGTCACAAGCTGATCTACTGGTCCGATACGTCCCAGAACATCATCAACCCCGAATTCTTCGAAACGCCGGAAGAAGGCTTTCAGGAGCTGTGGAAATGCTGGGAGTACTTCGACGCGGTGTGGAAAGAAAGGGCGGCACGTGAGGAACCAGGTTCCGACCTCATATCCATGCTGGTCCACGGCGAGTCGACCCGCGACATGCCGCCGAACGAGTACCTGGGCAACATTCTGCTGCTCATCGTCGGCGGTAACGACACAACCCGAAACTCCATCACCGGCGGCGTGCTGGCGCTGAACGAGAACCCGGCCGAGTACGACAAGCTGATCAAGAATCCGGATCTGATCGCAAACATGGTGCCGGAGGTTATCCGCTGGCAGTCGCCGGTGGCCCACATGGCGCGCACAGCGCTTCAGGATACGGAGCTCGGCGGCAAGAAGATCGCCGAAGGCGATAAGGTCGTGATGTGGTACGTCTCCGGTAACCGGGACGAGGAAGAGATCCAGGATGCGAACCGGTTCATCATTGATCGCGACAACGCGCGCAAGCACCTGTCGTTCGGCTTCGGCATTCACCGCTGTCTGGGCAACCGGCTGGGCGAGATGCAGCTGAATGTCCTCTGGCAGGAAATTCTCAAGCGCTTCCCCAGGATAGAAGTCGATGGCGACCCCGTGTATCTGAAGTCCAGCTTCATTCGGGGAATTCGCGAGCTGCCGGTCAGGATTCCCGGCTGAGGGGATCAGGGCGGGTTGGCGACCGCGACCCGCCCGTCTTCGGGGGTGTAAACCAGGGACGGATAGCGCGGGTCCACACCGGCGTTGTTAGGTCTCGCCGCGATCAGCTCCTCACTGATCTGATAGTAGACGCAGGTGTCCGGGTCGGGCGCGCCGTTAATCCGCCGGACGTAGAAGTCGTTCTGGCGCAGGGTGTTGGCGTTACCTGAACGGGTTACGGTTTCGCTGGTTTTCGTCATTACCCGGAAAACCCGCTCGCATTCCCGGATGCCCATGTTGCGAATCGTGTCGTTGACCTGATTCAGGCTGTCCACGGGAAACCCCGTGATGGGGTCCAGGTTGATCAGGGTGCCGTCCTCGACGGTTATCGCGTTGGGTTTGTCCTGGGCGATCCACTGCGCCTTGGCGAGGCCCGCGGCGGCCTCCATGGCGCCCGCGATGCCTTCCAGTCGCGCGGCCGACGCGCTGTCGAAGTTGCTGAAAAAGCGCGGCAGGCCGACGGCGGCCAGTATGCCCAGCAGGATGATCACCACGACCAGTTCTACGAGGGTAAATCCGGACCGTTTCAAACTCGATTCTCGTTGCGCTGCTCTTTGTCAGTATAGGGTCCATGTCAGAAGCTGCTGCGACGTTTTTCCGTCGGCTGTGCAAGTAGCTCGCTTCGGGTTATCTTAGGTGATGTATAGGCAGGCAAGCATCGATCAGAAGCTTCCTGGATTGTTCTGCGGGACTAGCTCATCTGGTAGAGCGGCAGCTTCCCAAGCTGCAGGCGGCGGGTTCGAGTCCCGCGTCCCGCTCCATTTCCCCTTCGCCGCATTCACCCGCATCGTATTGCCTTTGGTCAGCGACAGTCGCCTCGCATCGTCTCCACGTGATCGTGCAGACGCTGCACGTCGAGCATCTCGGGTGGCCACGGCTTGTCCGCTACCACGTCCACCTTCGTCCAGACCCGCCGGAACGGGTGTCTGAAGAATCCGTCTCCCCAGGCGGAAAAATAGCTGCCCCAGAGACCCCGCAGTGCCATGGGGACGACCGGTACCGGCCGGCTTGAGACGATCTTCTCGATGCCGCGTTTGAAGTCCTGGATTTCACCATCCGGGCTCAGGGATCCCTCCGGAAAAATGCACAGCAGATCCCCGGCAGCCAGACCGCGGTCGATTTCTTCAAACGCGCGCTGGTAGGCTTCCGGATCGTCGCGCCGGCTGGTAATCGGGATGGTTCGGGCGACCCGGAACACGAAGTTGAGCACGGGCAGATCGTAGATGCTCTTGATCATGATGAAGCGGATGGGCCGGCGTACCGCACCGGCGAGCAGCAGCGCATCGACGAAGCTCACATGATTGCAGGCGATGATGGCAGCCCCTTCATCGGGGATGTTGTCAAGGCCTTCGTGGCGAACACGGTACAGGCTGTGACCGACCAGCCAGACGAGAAAGCGCGCGGCGAACAGGGGCACCTGCTGAAATATGAACAGGGACACCGCGATGTTCATCAGCGCCATCACCAGGAACAGCTGGGGAATGGAAAGCTCGACCAGGGTGAGCAGCAGGGCGCCGACGATGGCGGCAATCAGCATGAACAGGGCGTTCAGCAGATTGTTCAGCGCAAGAATGCGGGCACGCCTTTCTTCCGGCGCGTTCTGCTGCACGAAGGCGTTCAGGGGCACGACGAAGAAGGCGCCAAACAGGCTGAGCAGCACCAGGTCGACGATGACCGCCAGGCCCCCGACGGCAACAAACGAACCGATGGTGTAGGTGCTGTCTGGCGGCGGCAGCGTCAGGGTCGTGAGGTGAACGGCCGCGATGCTGAGCCCGAGCGCGCCGAAGGGCACCAGGCCGATCTCGATCTTGTGGCCGGACAGACGGTCGCAGAGCAGGGCGCCCATTCCGATGCCGGTGGAGAAGGCCGCGAGCAGCAGCGTCACCACCCCGGTGCCGCCGTGCAGATAATCGGCCACGTAGTTGGGAATCTGCGTGACGTAAACGGATCCCATCAGCCAGAACCAGGAGATGCCCAGAATCGACAGCAGCACGCTGTAGTGGTGCTTGCGCGTGTCGTTGAAGGAGCGAACGATCTGCGTCGCCGGATTCCAGTTCACGACCAGGCTGGGCGCCGGGGCCTCCGCGTTGGGAATATAGCGGCTGGCCAGGTAGCCGACGACCGCGAAGGTGACCATGATCGGGGCCAGAACCCAGGGGGCAGAAGACCCGGCGATGATGCCGCCGAAGATGGTGCCCAGCAGGATGGCCGCGAACGTGCCCGTCTCCAGCAGGGCGTTGCCCGCCACCAGCTCTTCCTCGGCCAGGTGCTGAGGCAGGATGGCGTACTTGGACGGGCCGAAGAATGCCGACTGGGCGCCGAGCAGCAGCAGCACCGCGAACAGCAGCCAGGCGCTTCCCCACAACCAGGCGGCGGCGCCCATGGCCATGATCAGGATTTCAGCAAGCTTGATGCGGCGGATCAGACGCGATTTGTCGATCTTGTCGGCGAGCTGACCTGCTGACGTGGACAGCAGAAAGAACGGCAGGATGAACAGACCGGCGGCGGCGTTGACCAGCAGATCCGTGTTGGCGTCCAGCAGCTGAAAGACGATCCACAAGGTCAGGCTGGCTTTGAACAGGTTGTCGTTGAGCGCGCCGAGAAACTGCGTGACGAACAGCGGCAGAAATCGCCTTCTGCGCAGTAGTTCGAACTGTCCGTGTTCTGCTTGCAATTGCTGTCCAGGGTCAATAGTAGGGCTGCACGGATGCTGTCACATCCTTCCGTACGACAGAAGGCGCAACGCTCGGAAGTCCCGACGCTTCGGCGTGCAGAATGTGAACTGCCGCAGACTTTGGCCTCCAACGGTTCGGCGTTAATCGCCCGCGATATTCGCCACAATCGAGCAGTTATGGAAAACACTTCGAACACGGCAGCAGGACGCGCCGGTACTTCTGCGAACGGCCTTTTCAGGTTGTTCTTTACCAACCGGGGACGGCTTTCCAGGGGAAAGTTCTGGCTCTGGACCCTGGTTGCCTGGGCCGCTTTCTGGATGGTCTTCTTCCTTCTCGACGGGGTCGGCCCCATAGATCTCACCCGAATTCCGGCTGCGATTCTGCTCTGGGCGCTGCTCTGCCTGTGCAGCAAGCGCTACCACGATCTGGACAGGTCTTCCGTCTGGCTGCTGCTGCTGCTGATCCCTCTGTTCGGCCTGGCGGTCGTCGTCTGGGAACTCGGGTTCCGGCGCGGGTCGGTGGGCGAAAACGCGTTTGGTGGTGATCCGCGGGATCTGGACCGCTATCGAGGCGGAGACTACGCCACGGTGGCCTGAAGGCCCGCCGTGTTGAGGATACGGTCATGGATACAGCTGTTAGAACGGCCAGCCACATAGTCAACGAGGTAACCGGCCTCTATCCGGTGCCGGTTTTCTCCGTCGTCACCCCGCGGACGATCGCTGAGGTTCAGGAAGCGGTGCGCAGATCCACCGGTCCGCTCTCGGTCGGAGGCGGTCGTTTCAGCATGGGGGGCCAGACGGCGAGCCCCGGATGCCTGCAGATCGACATGCGGCAGATGAATCAGGTGATTCACTTTTCACCGCTGGAGAAAACCGTACGGGTGCAGACGGGTATCCGCTGGTGCGATCTGCAGCGATTTCTGGATCCCCACGACCTGTCCGTCAGCATCATGCAGACCTATGCAAACTTTACCGTGGGCGGTTCTCTCAGCGTCAACGTGCACGGTCGGTATATTGGCCAGGGCCCGCTGATTCTCTCGGTGCGCGCGATCAAGGTGCTGCTGGCCAGCGGGGAGTGCGTTGAAGCGACGCCGCAGCAGAACGCGGAAATCTTCTTCGGTGCCATCGGCGGATACGGCGGCCTGGGCGTCATCGTGGAAGCCGAGCTGGCGCTGGCGCCCAACGATCGTGTGGAGCGCACCAACCTGAAGCTCCCCACGTCAGAGTATCTCGAGTTCTTCAAGCAGAAGGTCCGGGACACTGGAGAAGCGGTTTTCCACAACGGCGATCTTTATCCCCCCCACTTCTCGAAAGTCCGGGCAGTGACCTGGTCACGAACGACACGGGGGGTCACAGAACCCAATCGGCTGCAGCCCATACGCAAGCATTACCTGCTGGAAAAATACTTCTTCTGGGCGTTCACGGAAACACCCCTGGGCACTTGGCGTCGGGAGTATCTGGTGGACCCGCTGCTCTTCCGCAGTAGAAAGGTGCACTGGCGGAATTACGAAGCCGGCTACGACGTGGCCGAGCTCGAACCCTATTCACGCAAGCACTCCACCTATGTGCTGCAGGAGTACTTCATTCCCATCGCCAGGCTCGAAGACTTCGTCGAGCAGGCGGGGGAAGTGCTCAGACGCTATCGGGTGAACGTGGTGAACATTTCCATCCGTCACGCGCTTCCTGATTCCGGATCCCTGCTTGCCTGGGCAAGGGAGGAAGTGTTTGCCTTTGTCCTTTACTACAAGCAGCGCACCCGGGAGAGTGCAAAAACGAGGGTAGCGGTCTGGACCCGGGAGCTGGTGCAGAAGGCGATCGATCTCGGCGGAACCTACTATCTCCCCTATCAGGCCCATGCGACCTGCGAGCAGTTCCTGCAGGCCTATCCGCGGGCGAACGAGTACTTCGCGATAAAGAAGCGTCTGGATCCGCAATTCCGCTTCCGCAATGTGCTGTGGGATACCTACTATCCGGACGCGCACAAACATACCCCCGTGGCAGACGAGTCTTCGGAGTTCAGGCAGGTATTCAGCCGGCTGCGCTGGCACGACGCCTTTTACCTGTTCCTGCAGAACATCTTCCACCTGTTTCCTGAAGATCGGTTCCATGGCCTCATCAAGGAAGCCACTGCGACCCGGGACTCTGACGAAGCCATCTACCGGCACATTCAGGAAGGCCTGCCGGACATCATGCGCTGCCCGCGCTGGCCAAGCAAAAGGCGGTGATCAGAGCGCAGACGCTGGCGCTTTTAGGTGATCAGAAGACCATCAATGGCTATCTGGAGATAGGCTCCATCGGCCGTTATTACAGCGTTCTCCGCAAAGACCTGTCGTTCAAAGGCCCGCTCTACATGATGAACGACATCACGCCCACGAACTCCCCGGTGGACATGATAGACCGCGGGCAGATCAGGCCGGTGGGGCGTTTTCTTCCCCTGGGCAACTACGAGGCTCCGTCCGCCCACGGCGTCCATGAGGAGAGTCTCGATCTGATCACCTGCTATATCGGGCTGCACCACTGCCCGCTGGATGTGCTTGCCGACTTTGTCTGCTCTATCGCCAGCGCGCTGAGGCCCGGCGGCCTGTTTGTGCTGCGGGACCACGACTGCACCTCACCGGGAATGAAGGCCTTCGTATCGTTGGTGCATACCGTTTTCAACGCGGGCACCGACGTCAGCTGGATGGACAACGACGCGGAGCTGAGGCATTTCCGATCCGTTGCTGAGTGGATTGACTACCTTGCCGGCTTCGGTCTCGTCCATGAAGGCCAGAGGCTTCTGCAGGAGAACGATCCCACGGATAACGTGCTGGGGGGTTGTACCCGCCTCCCGGATCGTTACCCCACAGGAACACCGTCGTGGTGAAGATCAGACCTATCTCACCTACCCCGAATGGTTTCTGGTGTTCAGCCCCGCCGAGCACGCCCGCTTTCTGCGCGAGCACCCACCGTCTGAATTTCCATTTTTCGGTCACATCGGTCAGTTCTGGGGCGCTTACGCCGGGATGACCGCGGCCATGGGAGACAGCTACGACTTCAATTTTGGCTATCACGTGATGGTTTTCGTCATCGGTACCAGCACGACCGTCGAGTACGCGCTGAAAGCCGGCTACGAGGCGGTTTTCGGACGCTGGTTCGAAGGGGTGGTCACGCCGGAGGATCAGCTTGCCGCTGATATTGCCCAGGACTACGTAGACTTCATACTGGTCACGCCCTGGTACGAGTACGATTTCTTTGCCGCGCTGGGCACCCTCTGGTCCCGCACCCCGCTCAGCGGCCCCGGGATGCTGCGCAAGTGGGAGCGACGGTACGCGCTTACCACCGAGTATCTGGTCAAGGGCCTTTATGCCATTCTCATCAAAGCCGCTACCCAGGCCGGCTACGAGGCGCCGCTTGCCGTTACCGCCGTAGTCATTGACCGACTGCCGGCGAGCCAATCATCGCTGCCTGAGCTGGTCGAAGTCGCTGCCCTGGACGGCGGGGGTCACCTGGTGACGGTGCCGCGATACGACGCGTTTAAGGATTACGCGCGTGCGCTGGCTGAAGCGGGGGTTGAGTTTCAGGAGATCGCCGGCAACCGGGGTGTCATCGTGGTGAGCCTGTTGTCACCGACACGGCCGCAAGTCGACGTGCGCCACCAGCTGCTGCTAGAGCAGCAGATTCTCACCGAACCCGGGAACAGTCGTTACGTCGTGCGCATGCAGGTAGCGTCCCTGGCGGAGCTTCTGAGATCCGTGACAGCAGCGGGCATGAAGCTCGAGCACGTCTACGACTACTGAGCCTGCACCCCGTCGAAGAAGTCTACGATACCGGTTTCCAGCGAGTACTCTGCGCCAACTACCATCAGGCCATCGTTCTGAATCATCTGCTCCAGAGTCCGGGACCCGTGGCGAAGGTGGTCTGCGGAGGCGCGGATGTTCGCACGAATGGCGCCCTCCAGCAGGGCATCGGGGTCATCACGCAGATCCGTGGCCAGCAGGCCCTGCACCGATGGCCAGATGCGATCGACGATGGATCGCAGATTGGGCGAGCGACTTTCGCTGGGACGTTCCAGCTCTTCCAGGGTGGCCCGAACGGCACCGCAGCCCGAGTGGCCCATCACCACCACCAGCCTGGTTCCGAAACGCTCAGCGGCGAATTCTACGCTGCCAACCTGAGAGGGCGCCACGACGTTGCCGGCAACGCGAATCACGAACAGATCTCCAAAGCCCTGGTCGAAGACCAGCTCCGCCGGTACCCGGGAATCTGAACAGCCGAGCACGATGGCGAACGGTTCCTGTCTGAAAACCAGCTCGCTGCGATGCTTGCGGGCGGCCGAGACGTGCTGCTCGCTGTCCGAAACGAACCGGCGATTCCCGGCCCGCAGGCGTTGCAGGGCTTCTGCCGCTTCGATCATGGGTGCGCTTTTCTCTGCCGTCGATTCATTGGTCTTACCTATGGCTCGTTCCTCAACGCCTTGATGGCTTCACGCACTGCCTTGATCTTCGCGACGTCTGTCGGTGGGTAGCGCAGGCTGAGCGTGCGGATCTGACTGTTGACGATGTGCGCGACCAGGGCACGCATCACCCACTTGTGGTCCGCCGGGATGACGTGCCATGGAGCCCAGGGGGTGCTGGTGTTTGAAAGCATGTCCTCGAAAGCCAGCTGGTAGTCGTCCCAGTGGTTGCGGGCGATGAGATCGTCCATCGAGAACTTCCAGTGTTTCGCTTCGTCCGTCAGGCGTTTCATCAGCCGAGCCTTCTGCGCCTTTTTTGATATGTGGAGAAAGAATTTGATGACCAGGGTGCCGTTGCGAACCAGGTGCTTCTCCAGATCGTTCATGTCGTCAAAACGTTCCTGCCAGAAGGTCTGATCGATTTCGCGATACGGCATGCTGCGTTCAGCTATGAGTTCCGGATGCACCCGCACCACGCAAACTTCTTCATAGTAGGATCGGTTGAAAATACCGATCAGCCCGTGCTCCGGAAGCTCTTTGATGTAGCGCCACAGGTAGGTGTGATCCAGATCGGTGCGGGACGGCTGCTTGAAGCTCACCACGTGAAATCCCGCCGGGTTCACGCCCTGGGTAACCCGCTTGATGGTGCCATCTTTGCCGGCGGCGTCCATGCCCTGGAAAACCAGCAGCACGCCGTAGCGATTGTCCGCGGCCAGCACCTCCTGAGTTTCCACCAGCTCCGCGTTCTTTTCGTCGAGATATCTCGCGGCTCGGTCTTTCAGCTCTTCGACGGCCAGCTTCTGCATGGACTCGGTGCCCAGCCACGCGGTCGGGTAATCCTTTAGAGAGACGCGTTGCGCGACGGGAACTTTGAACAGCTCCGTCGGTATCCGCTCGTCGGGCTCTACCATCTTCCCTCTGGCCCCCCTTTCATTCGGATGATCTTCGAGAGTAGACATCAAACACAGCTGCCGCTTGTGGGTCAACGCTGCACTGCCACAGGCCCCGCACCGAGTTGCCCAGATACACGCTCTCGGCCCGGTCGAGGTCTCTCAACGTTACGACGGCTTCCGTTGCCCGGCCGGTGTCCAGCAGCGTCTGCCGGTACACACCGGGGAGCAGGCCCGAGCTGGTCTGAGGTGTAACCAGCCTGCCGTCCAGCTCTAGAAAAACGTTGGCGAAGCTGGATTCGGTCAGCTCCCCGCGGTGGTTCCAAAGCAGAACGTCGTCTGCGTCCGGCACCGCTTGCCGGGCGGCTTCGTAGACGTCGCGCCGGGTGGTCTTGTGAGCAACATAAGGATTGCCGATGATGTCCAGCGGTTCCGGCGCCAGGGCGAGGCGGAAGGGTTCAGGCAGCGGTTTGAGGGTCTCGGCGGACACCCGGCCCTGGCCGCTTGCGCCGACCAGAAGCCGGACGCGTTGTGGTTGCTGTTTCGGATCGGTGGCCAGATCGCCGGCCAGATTGTCCAGCAGGCGACGGATGGCTGGCAGATTCAGAGCGCGGCTGAAGAAAGCGGCGGTCCGGATCAGTCTTTGGAAGTGCTCCTCCAGCAGCCGGTACCCCTCCTCCGGCGTCCATAACAGCGTCTCCAGCAGGTCAAACTGATGGGCATCGTGGGTGACGATGCGCGCCTTTGTGCGGCATTCCTGGTACTCATCGGCAGCCGTGCTGTCCCAGACGATGCCGCCGCCGACGCCGTACTCGGCCGTTCTCTCAGGTTTGTTGATCAGAGCCGTGCGAATAGCGACGTTGAACTGGGCGCTGCCGTCCGGTCGGACGTAGCCGATGCTGCCGGTATAGATCTGTCGAGGTTCGGACTCCAGGTCGCGGATGAGCTCCATGGTCCTGTGCTTGGGGGCACCGGTAATGGAAGCAGCCGGAAACAGCGCGCGCAGTACGTCCAGCAGCGTGCTCTCGGTGCGGCCAGACACAGTGCTGGTCATCTGCCATAGCGTCGGATAGGGCTCCAGCTCGAACAGCTTTTCTGTCCGCACGCTGCCAGTCTCGGCGATGCGACCCAGGTCGTTGCGCACCATGTCGGTAATCATGAGGTTTTCGGCGCGATTCTTCGCCGATCTCTGCAGCCACGCGCCCAACTGTTTGTCCTCTTCCAGGTCTGTGCCGCGGCGCACCGTGCCTTTCATCGGTTTGGAAACCAGACGATTTCCTCGTCGCTCGAAGAAGAGCTCGTGCGACGCGCAGCAGATCGTCCAATTCGGAGTGTCGATGTAAGCACCATAGCCGTCGCGCTGCTGGGACAGCATGCTGGCGAACAGGGGATAGGGGCAGCCGGCGAGCGTTGCATCGATCTCGGCGCGCAGCCGGTAGCTGAAGTTCACCTGATAGGTGTCGCCTGCGGCGATGTAATCGCGGATGCGCTCCACCTGCTCGCAGAACCGGCCTTCGTCGACGGTGGGCGCCCAGCTCAGCACTGGCAACCGCGTGGTGGGCTCAGGGGGATTCTGGTAGCTGCAATCCTGAAACAGTGCAAACCAGCACAGGGGCAGCCATCCGGGTGCGGCCGTCGACTGATCCGGATTCAACCCGGGCGCGGCTTCGTAGCTGATGAATCCTACTGCGTGCAGGCCTTCAGTGGCCGTCCGCTGCACCACCGCTTCGATGATGTCATCAACCTGCCTGGCGTCGTGGGTACACAACACGGTCTCGGGGCCGGTGAAGCGAAGCCAGCGATCGGCAGCGCCGTCATAGAGCCGGACATCGCAGGATGTGTTCAGGGCTTTTCCCGACGTATCCAGCGGCTGGTTGAGCTGACATCTTCGACAGTCTTGTTGGCGTTCTCCCATCCGGCAAAGCCGTGCTCGAGATGGGCAACGTCGGGAAACCCCATTTCCTGCAGTGCCAGGGCGGCCAGCGCGGAACGACCGCCTGCAGCGCAGAACACGACGATGCGTTTGTCTTCCTGAAAGTAGTCGCGGTAGTAAGGGCTTTCCGGGTCTGCCCAGAACTCCAGCATGCCCCGGGGAACATGTTTGGCGCCGGGGATGGTTCCAAGATCCACCCGTTCCTGCAGCTCCCGGATATCCAGCAGCAGCAGGTTTGGCGTGCTTGCGATCTCCTTGCCGAGAGCGTCGACGCTGAGGTTCTGGATTTTGGTCTTGGCATGCTCCACAGCGGCGAAGATGCTTCTGATGGGCATGGTATTTTCCCCGTGTTTCTTTGCGGGTAATTAATCAGAGTTCTTCTGAATTGTCGACCTGGCGGATCTGCAGCCGGGTTGAGAGGTCTCAATATTTTTGAAGACGTCCAGGCATAATGCGCTTTCGAAAACTTCAGCGTCCCGCAACGGCAACCAGGAGAGCCCTATGCGAAGTATGTTAGTTGCGCTCGGCCTGCTCTGGACAGCAGTCGCCCACGCCGCGCTGCCTGCGGTGCTTCCGGGGGGCGAGCGTCTGCCCAGCCTCGCGCCCATGCTGGACGCCACCACCCCGGCCGTGGTCAATATCGCAACTTACACCACGGTTCAGGTTCGAAACCCGCTGCTGGACGATCCGTTTTTCCGACGCTTTTTCAACGTTCCGGAAGGTCGTCGGTTCCGTCGCACCCAGAGCGCCGGTTCGGGGGTGGTGGTGGATGCCGACCGCGGCTACATCGTTACCAACGCCCACGTGGTTGAACGGGCGGACGAGATCACCATAACCCTGGCAGATGGGCGGTCGCTGGTCGCCGAGCTGGTCGGGACCGATTCCCAGGTCGATCTGGCGGTGCTGAAGGTGCCCGCCGAAGAGCTGGTTGAAATCGGGTTTGCGGACTCTGCGGACCTGCGCGTGGGCGATTTCGTGGTCGCTATCGGCAATCCTTTCGGGCTCAACCAGACGGTGACCAGCGGGATCGTCAGCGCCCTCGGACGCAGCGGCCTGGGCATCGAGGGTTACGAGGATTTCATTCAAACCGACGCATCCATCAATCCGGGCAATTCTGGTGGCGCGTTGGTGGATCTCAACGGCGAGCTCGTCGGGATCAACACTGCCATCCTGGCGCCCAGCGGCGGAAATGTGGGCATCGGATTCGCCATCCCGTCCAACATGGTGGCGGCGGTGATGAGCCAGCTGATCGAGCACGGCGAGGTGAAGCGCGGCTATCTGGGGCTTGCGGTGCAGGGTCTGAACCTGGAGCTGGCCGAGGCTTTCGGCGTAGACCGTCGCGATGGTGTCGTCGTCGTGGAAGTGGATCCCGACAGCGCTGCCGATCGTGCCGGTCTGGAATCCGGTGACATCATCACCCGCTTAGGCCCGCGGGACATCCGGCGCGTGACGGACTTCTACAACCAGGCGGCCGTAACTTTCGTTGGTGACGAGATGGAGATGGACGTGCTGCGGGAAGGTCGTCTGCGCGAAGTTACGGTCAAGATCACCGAAGATACTCAGGAGAAGGTCCGCGGTCGGCGCGTCGATCCGCGACTGGCCGGCACCGAGCTGCAGAATTTTCGCAATGAGGAAGACGGGGGCCTGGGCGCCGGGGTGCTGGTGACGGAGGTGGACCCGAAAAGCGCAGCCTGGCACTACGGCCTGCGCCCGGGCGATGTGCTCGTGGCCTTGAACGAGCAGGCGTTGCGGAACCTGGCCGATCTCCGGGATAGCGCAAGGTTGGATAATCGCCAGCTGCTGTTTCGGGTTTACCGGTCCGGGCAGTTCGGCTACATCTCGATTCGCTAGGCGGGTTTTTCGGGGGCGTCAGGCGGCGCGGTTGTGCGTGGACCTCGCGTCGCCCCTCCGGGGTGCCCTTGTTGGCCGCCTTGCCGCTGCGCGTCAATTCGTCCGCCGCGGCGTCGCTACATGTCCACGCACAACCGCGCCGCCTGACGCCATCGATAGACCTTCCAGCTTGGTGGGTGTTGGGGGTAGTTGTTGTTGGTTTGCAGGAGCTGGTCTGCCCCCCACAGACTGTACCGTAGGGTATCTGAATAACCTCGAGCCCCCAGATCGCTTGGAGCGACCGTGGGCCTGAGAACCTTCTGCCAGACCCGAACGAGTACTACTGATCGAACATGATGACGCTGCGCGCCAATTCCCCCGTCTTCAACGCCTCCATACCCTCGTTCACATCCTCCAACTTGATGCGCCGGGAGATCATGTCGTCCAGGTGCAGCCGACCCTGCAGGTAGAAGTCGACGAAGCGGGGCATGTCGACGCGGAATCGGTTGGAGCCCATGTTCGACCCCTGAATCTTGCGTTCCATGAGGAACTCCGGACCAT
>CAMYJX010000081.1:11726-14539 GCA_947258825.1 uncultured Pseudomonadales bacterium | reverse complement strand
GGTGCCGACGGGAATCATCCCGATGATGGTCGCGGTGCCGCCACGAGCCAGCATCTTGAAAGACTGCTCTGCGGTGGCCTTCAAGCCGATGGCCTCGAACGAGTAGTGGACGCCGCCGCCGGTCATCTCCATCACTTCGCCCACCGGGTCTTTGTCCTTGGCGTTGACGACGTCGGTGGCGCCGAACTTCCGGGCCAGCTCCAGCTTGCTAGGCACCGTATCGACGGCGATCACTCGGGCGGCGCCGGCAATGGCGGCACCGTTGATGGCGGAAAGGCCGATGCCCCCGCAGCCGATCACGGCGACGGTGCTGCCCGGCTCCACCCTTGCGGTGTGAATGACTGCGCCCACGCCCGTCGTGACCCCGCAGCCGATGAGCGCGGCGCGATCAAGGGGCATGTCCTCTCTGATCTTCGCGATGGCATGCTCGTGCACCAGCATGTACTCGGCAAATGAGGACAGGTTCAGAAACTGCCAGAGGTTTTCGTCGCCCTTGGACAGCCTGGAGGGCTGTTCGGGTGCCCGCTGCAGCTCCGGCTCCTGACACAGCGACATGTGTCCGGTCAGGCAATACTCGCAGTGGCCGCAGAAGGCGGACAGACAGGTGATGACGTGATCGCCCGGCTTGACGTAAACGACGTCGCTGCCCACGGCTTCCACCACGCCGGCGGACTCATGGCCCAGGACGGCGGGCAGGGGATACGGGTAGGAGCCGTTCTGAAAATGCAGATCGGAGTGACACACGCCTGCAGCCACGGTGCGCACGAGCACCTCTCTGGGCCCTGGCTTGCCGTGCTCGACGTTCTCGATTTCCAGCGGTTTGTTGATCTCGCGCAGTACGGCGGCTTTCATACCTTCTCCCCATGATCGATGGCCTGATTTCGCTCTGAGTGTGCCAAAGCGCCTGGTGGATTACTACCGCGCAGGGGTTACTATTCCCGGACAAGAATAACGGGGGCCACATGATTCTGATCGGGCTCGGATCAAATCGGGGAGACTCTGCGACCATCCTCCTCGAAGCCATGGACCGCCTGCAGTCGTTTGCGCGGGCTGAGGTCAGGCGTTCGAGCCTGTGGCGCACGTCACCCGTGGACTGCCCGCCGGAGTCCGGCGAGTTCATCAACGCCGCGGTGGCGTTCGAAGCCCGGGACGGATTGACGCCGGAGGCGCTCCTGCGTCAGCTCAAGCTGCTGGAAAAGAAATACGGGCGCGCGGCGAATCCGGTGCGCAACGCGCCCCGTGAGCTGGATCTCGATCTGCTGCTGTTCGACGATGAGACCCGTCAGAGCGCTGACTTTGTGCTGCCCCACCCCCGCGCGGTTGATCGCCTGTTCGTTCTGGCGCCTGCAGCGGAGGTTCTGCCGGATGCGCACTGGCCGGGCACGGGCCGGACCGTCAGGCAGCTGCTGACGGCGCTGCGCAGCGACGAGACCGTAACAAGGCTGGACGCGACCAATGTTGAATAAGCCGCAGCGTCGCAGACGCGCTTGGGCAGGCGCGGGGGCAGGCGCGGCCGCACGCCTGTGCCTGGTCTTTGCGCTGCTCACGCCATCCCTGGTGATGGCTTACCAGGGGGAAGTGCATCAGAAGCTGACCTTTCACGCTGCTAAATGGTTCAACCGCTGTCTGACGGAAACCGTCGTCCCGCCGCTCAGCCCGCTGCAGGTGCGTTACGCGGCCAAGAGCAACGTGGCCCTGGCGGAGAGCAACGTGCTGGTACGGATGTTCCGCTGGAACTATTACGACCGAGGGGGCCAGAACGAGCGAAGTGCCCTCTGGCTGGTCAACACCCGCCTGCATGCGCATTTCAACAAGGTTACGCAGCGCCTGGAGCAGGCGTCCCAGCCTGCGGAGCGTTATCAGGAACTCGGACGTATCGTCTACTACCTTCAGCTGATGACCTCGCCTTCCAAGGTCGTGCCCGTCTACACGGGTCGCTTCTGGCGGGGGAGCTTCTCTGATCGCTTCGACAGATACCGCCTGGACGATGACGCGCTGGACGCTGCGCTGGCGGACAGCTGCAATTTTCTCGATGACCCGCCGGTGGATTTTTCCAGCCTGCTGGCGGAATCCGCCAGCGCAACCCTGGATGCGGTTCGTTCGCCCATAGGCGGATTGCCCACCACCTGGCAGGCGTTCTGGAAGATCAGCAGCGACCCGGATTCTTTCGGTGAGTACGGGCCCGCGGGAAACAATTTTGGTCGGAAGACAGATTTTCCCTGTGGGGACGCGCGCAGCAAGCAACGGCGTTGCGTGCTGCTCAAGAGAGACCCGATCTACGCAGAGTTTGCCCTGGAGCGACATGTGGCGGCCGCCCGCAGCACGGCCAGGGCCATGCTGCTGCTCCAGCGGCAGTATTTCGACTCGGCCCAGCGCTCGGAAAAGGGGCCCGAAAAGCAGCCGGAACAGAAGCCGGAACAGAAGCCTGGCGCAGACCCGACGGTGGATCCGAACTCGGGCCCGGCATCCAGGGAGACCGGCGATGCTGAATGAGCTGCGCGTGCTGGACCTCACCGATCGGTTTGGCCTGATGTGTGGACAGCTGCTGGCGGACATGGGCGCCGACGTTCAGCAGTGGGTACCGCCGGAGCGGGAAGCGCTGCTGCGCAGCGATCGCCATTGGCAGGCGTACACCCTGGGCAAGGGGGTCCGGGTCGCGGGCTGGCTCGAGGCGCAGGACGATCTGCTTGCGCAGCTGGCCAAGGCCGATGTGCTTCTGGAGTCCGTGGGCGTCGCGGCAATGGCGCGAGCAGGGCTGACCCGCGAGCGGCTCGAGCAGATCAATCCGGGCCTGATCCACGTGTCCATAACCG
>CAMYJX010000081.1:0-11689 GCA_947258825.1 uncultured Pseudomonadales bacterium | reverse complement strand
GCCAGCGCGGATGCCGCGGTGGCGGTGCTCATCGCGCTCACTCATCGCCAGCGTACAGGACAGGGACAGCACATAGACATCTCCGGGCAGCAATCGGTAACTCTGGCGCTGCTGTCCCGGGGGCTCGACGGTGCCGTTGGCCAGGACAAGGCGGAGCGTTCCGCCTACGGCGGCACCCTCGGTGGCGTTCACGTGCAGAATCAGTTTCAGGCCCGTGACGGTTGGGTGGTGGCGCTGCAGGGGATTCTGCCGCCTCTGGCGGCCTTCATGGAACGGCTGATGGCCTGGGTTCACGAGGAGGGCCTGTGCGCCGAAGCGGACCTGCGCTGGAACTGGGGCCAGGTTGCGGCCGAGATGATGCAGGGTCGAATCACGGCGGAGCAGTGGGCTCCGGTGCAGGAGGGTATCGAAGCGCTGATTGCCGGGCGCACCAAAGCCGAGCTGATGGATGCCGCCGTGGCCCGACGCCTGCTCATCGCGCCTGTGCTGACCGTTGGCGATGTGCTCGACAGCGAGCATCTGAAACAGCGTGAGTTTGTGCAGTCCCGGCCGGAGGGTCGGCGGCTGGGAGCGTTCGCGCGTCTGGCCGCTTCGCCGCTGCCGCTGCGGGAAGGCGTGGCGCAAAGCTGGGAGGCCGCGCCTTCGACGGCGTCGGTAATCCCTGCTGCAACGGATGCTGCAAAGGATGCGTCAACGGGGCCCGAACCCCTGGGATTTCTGCCGGAGCCCGGGCAGGGCCCACTGGCGGGGCTGAAGGTGCTCGACCTGTTCTGGGTGGTTGCCGGTCCCGGCGCCACCCGCATGCTTGCCGATTACGGGGCCACGGTGGTGCACGTAGAGTCCACCCGACGGGTGGACATGGTGCGCAACGTGCCGCCCTACGTTCAGGGCCAAATGGAGCCGGAACGCGCTGCCTGTCACCACACCACCAACTGCAACAAGCTGAACATCACCCTGGATCTCAGCACGACGGAAGGTCGCGACGTGCTCAAGGATCTGCTGCGCTGGGCCGACGTTTACACCGAGTCCTTTGCGCCCGGGGTGGTGGATCGGATGGGCTTCGGCTACCAGGCGGTGAAGGCGTTGAACCCGGAAATCATCATGGTTTCCAGCTGCCTCATGGGTCAGTCGGGCCCATGGAGCCCCTATGCGGGTTACGGGAACCTCGCCGCCGCCGTATCGGGTTTTCATGCGCTGACCGGTCAGCCGGACATGCCGCCGACGGGATGCTACGGCCCGTACACCGACTTTACTTCGGTACGCTTCAACGCGCTGGCGATTCTGGGCGCCCTGCGGCACCGCGCCCTGAGCGGTGAAGGCCAGTTCATCGATATGTCTCAGGCCGAGGCCGCGCTGCATTTTCTTGCGCCCGACTGCCTGGCCTATCTGGAAACCGGCCAGGCGCCCGAGGCCCAGGGCAACCGGGACAGGCTGCACGCGCCCTCTGGGGTCTATCCGGTGCAGGGATTCGACCGCTGGATCGCGATTTCGGTGCTCAACGACCGCCAGTGGCTGAGCCTGTGCGAATTTGCCGGGTTCAAAGACTACCTGGACGATGGCGTCACCGGGCTGACGCAGCGTCGCGCTCGGGAAGACGCCATTGACGAGCGGCTTGCCGAATGGGCCGCGCCTCAGGAAGGTCCCGTTCTGGAAGACAGCCTGCAGCAGCTGGGCATACCCGCCCACTGCGTTCTCGATACCCACGATCTGTTCCACGATGTGCAACTCAATCATCGTGGGCATTTCATCGGCGTGGATCACCGGGATTTCGATGGCGCGGTAGTCGAAAGCTCGCGTCTCAAGTTCTCTGAGCTGTCTCCGCGGCTGCCCGCCAACGCGCCCTGGTTCGGTATCGACAACCACCGGGTGCTTAGGGACGTGCTCGGCTATGACGTCGCCCGGATTGCTGCCCTGGAAGAGGCGAATATCCTCAGCTGAATTGCCCGGCCTGGCGGCTGCTAAGCTTCAGATATGGCTCGCGTCGACCTGTTCTGCGTCCCCGAAGACCGGCACCGTGTGATTCTGCTGGCGGATCTGCTCGAGAAGGCGGGACAGTCGCTGCGGCTGCGTACCGAACCGACAGCCCTGCCCTCGGACCCGTTGCTGGTGGTCAGCACCGCTGCGGCCCTGCGGCACGACTGGCTGGTGGCGCTTCTGCAATCCGACCAGCAGGTTGTGGCCATCCGGCTGGACAATGCGCCCCTGCCCGGGCTTTGCGCTGCGGTCGTCGATCTCCAGAGCTGGCCGGCTCGATCCGCGGACGCCAAAGTCGGAGGGCTCGTTCGCCTGTTGCGGGCGCCCGGCGCCGGCGAGCCGCGGGCCAGTCGTTCTGGCGGCCGGGTCAGGTCCGTGCCGCCGAAGCCCGCCCCCTCCCGAAACTCGTGGACTGGTGGTCTGGTAGCGGGCGGGCTGTTGCTGCTCACCGGCATGGTGCTGTGGTCTCTGGTTCCTGATTCTGAAACCAGCGGGCAATCCGAGATCACCCGGACAGCGCCCGAACCTCCCAGGGCAACGCCCAAACGACCCCGGCCTACGCCGGAACCTCCCCAGGCAGCGCCCGAACTAATAGTGGCACCCCCGGACGTAGCGCAGGACGGCCCGCCCGCAGCGGCTGCTCCTTCTGGCACATCGAGCCCGGCAGCGTCGTCTTCGGCCCCGCTGGCGGCTCCCGCTTCGGGCAACGACAGCATCAGCCGCCTGTGCCAGGCCCACAGCCTTCAGGCGGCCCTGGCCTGGGCCGGGGTCCTGGATTGGCGTCAGCGAATCCGCCTGGATGAAGAGCCCTGCGTTGCCCGCCTGCTGCAGAGGCCGGGATTCGGGCCGCTCAGAAAGGCGTTGTCGGTTTCCTGAAGCGCTCTGTTCCCGGTCCGCAGGCCGGTGGCATAATCGAGCGGTGAAGATTGGCGTAACCCCCTGGGATCTGAGCGACAAGTCCGCCCGCAGCCTTTCGGACCAGGCGGCGCTGGCGGAAAGGCTGGGTTACACGTCGTTCTGGCTTCCGGAAAATCATTTCAATCCCCATGCGATTCCTGATCCCCTGATGCTGCTGGCGGCCATCGCCGCCGGAACTCAGACGATCCGCCTGGCAACCACCTCGTTTCTGCTGCCGCTGCGCAACCCGCTGCAGGCCGCCGAGCAGGTGGCGGTGCTGGACCAGCTGTCCCAGGGACGAGTGATTCTGGGTGTCGGACGCGGTTACGCGCCGGTGATGCTGAAGGCCTTCAACGTCCAGCCGCGAGACAAACGCCGGCTGTTCGAGGAATGCCTTGAGCTGATGCGACAGGCCTGGTCCGGTGAGCCGGTTCGCCTCGACGACGGTCTCTCCATCACCCTGGACCCGCTGCCGCTGCAGAAGCCCCATCCCCCGATCTGGGTGGCCGCCTTCGGCCCCAAGGCGCTTGCGCAGGCGGGGCGACTCGGGTTGCCCTACCTTGCCTCACCCGTGGAAACCCTGCCCACCCTCGTCGACAACTATCAGCGCCACGGCGTGGCTGCGTTGGAAGCCGGGCATTCCGCGCCAAGGGAGGTCCCCGCCATGCGCACCCTGTTTCTGGCGCGTAACGCGGCGGAAACGTCCCGGGTGCGGGAGCATCTGCACAGAGAGGCGCAGGCAACGGGGCGCCTGGCGGTCGACGCTGAAGTGGAGCAGTGGAGCATCGTTGGAGAAGCCTCTTACGTGCAGGAGCGGGTTCTCGAGTATCGCGAAACCCTTGGCCTTACCCATCTCATCGTTACCCGGCTGCGCATTGGCGGCCTGCCCAGAGAGCGCCTGGAACGGTCGGTGGCGGAAACCGCAGAAGCACTGGCTTGAACAGGAGCGGGAGGAGGACATTCGATGACGTTCAGAATTCTCTGGCCGGCCATGCGCTGGCGGGATGCCGGTGAGATAGAGGTTGCCAGCCTGGGCGAGCTGGGCAGTGCCGAATTCTGCCGAAGTTTTGATGCCGTTGCCGACGCTCAGTGGGCCAGCTGCGATGCCATCGTCTCCTACGACGATATTCCCCAACCCTATCGGGGTCGGCTGGAGCGCTGCCGCCTGCTGGTTACGCCCAGCGTTGGATTCGACAAGTTCGATCTGCGCGCCTGGGGCGAGCTTGGGGTGCCCGTCTGCAACGTCCCCGATTACGGCACTCAGGAGGTGGCGGATCATGCCATCGCCCTGATGATGTCGCTGATGAAAGGCATTACCTTTCACACCCGGGAGCTGAAGAAGGACCCTCGCGGCAAATGGCGACCGGCGCTGAACCCCTACGGTAAACGGCTTTCCGCCTGTGTGTTCGGCGTCGTAGGCCTGGGCCGGATCGGCACCGCAGCGGCGCTGCGCGCCAAGGCCTTCGGGATGGACGTGGTGTTCTATGACCCCTATCTCGAAAGCGGCGCCGACCTCGCGCTGGGGGTCCGCAGGGTCCACGATCTGGACGAGCTGTTTGCTCAATGCGACGTGGTGAGCCTGCACGCGCCCCTTGCTCCGGAAACGAAAAATCTGATCGATTCCCAGGTGCTCGCCTGCAGCCGGCCGGGTCTGATTCTGATCAATACCGCTCGCGGGCCGCTGATCGACCTGGATGCGCTTTACCAGGCGCTGCGGGCAGAGCAGGTGCGAGCTGCGGGGCTGGACGTGCTGCCGGAAGAGCCGGCGAATCCGGATCACCCGCTGATAAAGGCCTGGGCGGCCGACGAGCCCTGGATCGACCATCGGCTGCTGCTGACCCCCCACTCGGCGTTTCATACCCCGGAGAGCGTCTACGACATGCGTTACAAGGCGGGGGAGCTGGCGGTGAGCTATCTCAGCGAGGGCCGGCTGATCAACTGCGTCAACTCGGAGTTTCTGGTGGGGCGACGGTAGCTTCCTGGCGTCGGAACACCTTGCTGGGAAATCGGTTCAGCGGATGGCGGTTGAGGGGGCTGCCGGAGGCCCGCAGGACGGACGCAGGCCCTCCGGCCTGCCTTCACGCCACGAAGTTGCCCTGCGGTCAATTCGCGTCGTTCAGCTGCGTCTTTGATGTCCTCGCGGGTCTCCGGCAGACCCCTCACCCCCACCGATCAACCGGTTGCCGAGAGCGAGCGTCGATTGAAGGTAATGGCGCGAGTGCCCAACCACCACAGGATCATGGGCTCGTGCCGGCCGTCAGGGATCACCTTGCAGCCGCCACGCCAGGCTCGGAAGATTTGCGAGGACTTTCAAAACGCAGCCGAGCGCAGTGAATTGACCGTAGGGCAAGTCACGAAGTGAGGGCAGGCCGGAGGCCCTGCGTCAGTCCTGCAAATCTTCCGAGCCTGGCGTGACGGCCGACGAGCCTGGCGTGGCGGCCGATCAGCCTCAATCCTCAAGCCCAGACGGGTTCACTCGAAAACGTGGATGTTGTCTATCTCCAGATAGCGCTTGAGGCGCCCGGTGAGGTAGTAGAACGGCAGCGTATCCGCCAGGGCCACGAACATCTTGAAGAGATAGTTGCTGCCCATGAGAACCAGCAGCGCGGCGACGGTGATTTCGCCGGCCAGAAAGGTGGCGCCGAAAGTTACGGCGATGACCATGAACGAGTCCACCATCTGGCTGGTGAGCGTGGAGAAGTTGTTGCGCAGCCACAGGTGCCGGCCCTTGGTCAGCCGTTTGAAGAAATGGAACAGGTGGACGTCGCAGAACTGGGCCGCGATGTAGGCCATCATGGAGGCGAATACGGCGCCGGAGGTGCAGGCGAACAGGAGTTGAAACAGCTCCACAGAGCCGCTCATGACGTTCCCGTTCGGCAGCGCGATTTCCTCGGCCAGCTGGATTACCTGCCACGGGGGTTGTGTGTCCGTCGCGACGGCGGGCAGGTAGTTTCCCAGCCACATGCAGCCGAGGATGAAGAAATTCAGGGTAAATCCTACCCAGACGAGGAAGTTTGCCCGGCGCCGGCCGTACAGCTCGCTGATCAGGTCCGTGCACAGAAACGTCAGGGGATAGGGCAATACGCCTACCGCCAGCGCCATTGGCCCCAGCTGGATGAATCGGGTGATGCCCACGACGTTCAGCAGCGTCATGGCGCACAGGAAGAAGCCCGCAAGGACGATGAATACCCGCTCGCGGCGTTCAGTCAGGTCGATTGAGCTCATAGAGGTTTCCGCAAGGCCTGTAAGAACTCCTGCGCATCGCCTCAGCTTTCTACCTGACCGAGGTTTGCGTGCAGGACGGCACCGTTGATCACCGGGTTGCCGGCCGCCCAGAAGATGGTCTCTGCGATTTCTTCCGGGTGTATCAGCCGGTTGAAAGCAGACATCGCCTGAGCGACGTCTACCGCGTCGTCAGGGAGGTGCTGCCGAAGCATGTCGGTGTCTGTGAAGCCCGGACAGATGCAGGCCGTATGGATATCCCGGCCGGCAAGGTCCTGGCAGGTGGCGCGCATCATTCCCACCATGGCGTGCTTGGTGGTTACATAGCTGTAGCTGCCGGGCACGGCCTTTTCTGAAAGGGTCGATCCGACGTAGATCACGGACGATCCCGGCTTCATGTAGGACAGCAGGTGGTGGTTGAGCGAGTTGGGTGCCACCAGATTCACTTCCAGCACTGCCCGGAACGCCTCGCTGCCCGTCTCGGCAACATGGTCGTTGTTCATACGGGCCGCGTTGTGCACCAGCACCAGCTGGTCGGCTTTATCCAGAAAGGGATTCAACTGCGGTTCGATCTCCACCATGAAGCCCGGATTCGAGAGGTCGCAGGGGATGTGCTCGACGGCGTCCAGCGGGCACGGCCTGCGAGACAGGTTGACGACGATGAAGCCTTCCTGACTGAAGCGCTCCGCGGTCGACAGCCCGATTCCGGCGCTGCCGCCGGTGATCACCAGGCATCTCACGGTCGGCTTCTCAAGGCTTCCACTCGACCCCGGCCCACTGCCCGGGGCCTGAGGAAACGCGAATCCGGACCCGGGCCAGCTCCAGCGCAGCGATGTCCGGCTGCTCGCGCAGCTGCTCCAGGAACCATGGCGCCAGCTCTTCCACCGTGATGTTGCGTAACGGCAGGGTCAGCACGTCCCGGGGCAGAAACGGGATTCGCTCGCCGGCGAACTCCGCAATCACGTATTCGCCGTCCATCTTCAGATGCAGATAGGGTGAGCGACCGGGCAGCAGGACCTTTTCGTCCAGGTCATCGCACAGCCCTTTCAACGCACTCTTGACCAGGTTGTAGTCGAATGCCAGACCGTCTTCCCCTACGGGGCTGTCTATCTCTGCGGTCACGTAGAAAGTATGACCGTGCAGATCCTCGCGCTCGGTTTCGGAGAACAGGGTGAAGTGACCGACATTGAAATGCAGGTAGTCCTTGCTGATTTCTATGGTGCTCAGGGGTGCGTCAGGCATCGCCGGATGCTACCACAGGGTTCCGTGAAAAATGGGTCATGACGGGGCTGGATTCGGCTGCGAACGAAGCTGCAGAAGCCATCGTGAGTGGGAGGCCTCGGGGCTCAGCACAGAGCGTCTGCAAGCGACCGCAGATCCGCGAATGTCGCGGTCGGGTTTACGTCCACGTCTCTGGCCGCGCTGGGCATGCTGCGATTGATCCAGACCGTGTCCAGTTGCAGCGCCGTGGCGGGCTGGATGTCGTGGTAGCGGCTTTGGGCTACGTGCAGCACGGGGCCGTCGAGCACTCGCAGCGCCGCATCGAACATCTTGCGTGCGGGTTTGTAGGCGCCCACCTGTTCTGCGGTGATGACGTGGTCGAACCGGACGCCGAGATTTTTCCGGGACAGTTCGAACAGATCGTCGTCCACGTTAGAGATCACGGCCAGGTCGTACTTCTTCCCCAGCCGCTGTAAAGCGTCCACCGTGCCTTCGTATGGCTGCCAGTATTCGATGCTGCTCGTGAACGAATCCAGCGCGTCCGTGGCGGGGATGAAGGCGAGCCGGGTTCCAAAGCTGCTCAGCACCCGAGCCAGCACGTCGCGGTAGCGGCCACCCTTGGCCTGTTCCTCCGGTTCCCGTTCCGAGAAAAACTCCAGTATCCATTCGTCGATGACGTGAACGTCGTAGCTGTCCAGGAGCGGCTGCAGAAAGCCAAGAATGCCGTTCTCCCAGTCGATCAGGGTGCCGTAGCAATCGAAGCTGAGCGTCCTGTACTTCTGCGGCTGCAGCGATGTTTTCTGCTCAGTCATGTTGAATCCTGTCGAGTATCAGACCATAGAAGTACTCGCTGTTCCGGTCGAAGTACCAGCCCAGGTGCACCAGGCATTCAGCACAGGTTGCCAGGCGCCATTTGAAGCCCGGAAACCAGGTATCCGCGGCGGTAGGCTCGCCGGATATGGTGCATCCCAAGGCGCTGGTAAAGCAGCCGATGTGGTATCTGATGCCGTAGGGATTGGTGCAGAAATGTGAATGGCTGCCGTTCACCTCGGTGCTGTCCGAGCGTCGGCCGATGACGTTGGAGCAGGTCGCGCAGTAGAGCAGGTCGCCCTGCTCTTCAGCCTCCCGGTCCAGGATGGCCTTCAGGTCCGGGTCCAGGTCTTGACGCTGCTTGTCTTCCACATCGATCATCTTGCAGGCTCGGCGGGTCGAGGAGATTGGTCATGGAATCTTTCACAAGGATCTTTCAGCGCGCGGCCGAACGCAAGGGAGGCGAGGCGGCCCTCAATGATCTTCTTCCGGTGCCGTCTACCCCCGCCCAACTCAGGCGCCTTAAAGACGATCGCTGCCTGGCAGAGATGACCAAATGTGTTTTCCGCTCCGGTTTCGTCTGGCAGATCATCGAGCGGAAATGGCCGGGCTTCGAAGCGGCCTTCAGGCAGTTCGATGTCAGCGCTTGCGCAATGCTGAGCGACGAGGACCTCGAGGTTCTGGCCGGGGACGAAGCCATCGTCCGCAACCTGAAGAAAATCCAGTCGGTGCCCCGCAACGCGGCTTTCGTTCTCGAGGTGCGCGCCCAGCACGGCAGCTTCGGCAAGTACCTGGCAGCCTGGCCGGCGACCGACATCGTCGGGCTGTGGGGTGAGCTGAAGGTTCGCGGAGACCGGCTGGGCGGCCAGACCGGACGCTTTTTCCTGAGATTCGTGGGCAAGGACACCCCGATTCTGTCGCCGGACGTGGTTCGGGCGCTGGTGGCCCAGGGCGTGGTGGACAAGGCGCCGACCAGCAAAAAAGCGCTGGCGGCGCTGCAGGAGGCTTTCAACCTGTGGCATGAGGAGAGCGGCCGTGCACTCTGTCAGATTTCCCGTGTGCTGGCCTGCTCGGTGGACGGGTAGTAGGGTCGCGGCCGGGTCTCATTCCGGCGGTCGCGGATAAGAAAACGCCGGGTCGATAGACCCGGCGTTTGAATGAGCGGGAAGGAGGGGAGAGGAGGAGAAAATCCGACCCGCTCAGTTACGCAATAAAGCCATTTTCCGTGAAACGTCTGGGGGCGGCACCTCGGACAACTACCTAGAAGCCCTGGTACAAATCCAGCTTTACTGTCTCGGATTCATCCAAGCGGCGCAGCCGCGGGTGCTTCAGGTCAGCAGCTCCTTCAGGTCCGTCTCCGGGTCCGCCAGCCTTTTCTCATCGACCGGCTTGCCGATCAGCTGCTTGCAGATCATGAACTCCTTCGGGCTGTTCACCGCGTCAGCCGCGACGACGGCACCGTCTTTCAGGTAGAAAACGGCGAACTGATTGTCTGCTTTGCTGCCCCTCAGCACCTGGGTGTCGCCGTCGGAGGAGAAGCCGACCATCTGCAGCTTCAGCTCGTACTGATCCGACCAGAACCAGGGAATGCTGGCGTAAGTCTTGTCAGCGCCGCACATGTTGGCGGCGGCCACCCGCGCTTGCTCCATCGCGTTGGGTACCGATTCCAGGCGCAGTCGCCGGTTGAGCAGCGGGTTCGGATGGTTGGTGCAGTCCCCGGCTGCGAACACGTCCGCGGCCGAGGTCCGGCAGCCTTCGTCCACCACGATGCCGTTGTCACACTGGATGCCGGCCGCCTCGGCGACCTCCACGTTGGGAATGATGCCGATACCGACGATGACGATGTCCGCCGGAAATTCCTGGTCGCCGCACTGCACCGCCTGAACCTGCCCATCGCCGGAGAATCCGGTGACGCCCGTGCCCGTGTGAATGTGCACGCCGCGGGACTCGTGCAGATCCTGGTAGTAAGCGGACATCTCGGGCGTGGTTACGCGTTGGAGGATGCGCTCCTCCATCTCGAGGATGTGGACCTCGAGCCCGGCCTTCACGGCGACGGAAGCCACCTCCAGGCCGATGTAGCCGCCGCCCACGATTACCATCCTGCTATCGGCCGTCATCTCGTTGCGGATGCCATCGACGTCGGAAATCGTACGCAGGTAGTGAATGCCAGCCAGGTCGCTGCCCGGAATGCCGAGTTTTCTCGGCCGACCGCCGGTGGCGATCAGCAGCTTTTCGTAGCCGATGGTTTCGCCGGCGTCGGTAGATACGGTTTTTGCCGCCGCGTCGATAGCCGACGCTCTGACGTTCAGCCTGAGCGTGATGTTCTTGTCCTGGTAAAACTTCTCCGGGCGCAAGTGCACGCGGTCCAGTTCTACCTCCCCGGACAGATAGGCCTTCGACAGGGGCGGGCGCTGATAGGGGATGTGTGGCTCGTCACCGATGATGACGATCTCGCCCTCGTAACCCCCCTGTCGGAGGCTTGCGGCCGCCTGACCCGCCGCGTGACCTGCCCCGAGAATAACCATTGCAGCCATTGGGTTGCTCCTTCCCGCACCTGAAAGTCGGCTATTCTACTCGGGAACGCGCTGCCGCGTACCCCGCTCGCGACGTGATAGCATTCGCTTGCTTTCTGCGACGCTTGGGGAGGGCAGGTGAAGTTTCTTACCTTGCACGACATCGTCAAACGTGCGCGGCAGAATCTCGATCGCAATCACTGGGACTATCTGGTTGGCGGCGCCGACAGTGAAGCCGCACTGAAGCGGAACCGCTACGGCCTCGACTCGTGGGTTTACCGGCCGCGTATCCTCAACGATGTCAGTGACGTGCAGTTGTCCACCGAGCTGCTTGGCTCGCGGTTGCGGATACCGGCAGTGCTCGCGCCCATTGGATCGCTGCAGGTGTTCGAGGCGGACGGGGGTGTTGCCGCGGCGCGGGCGGCGGAAGATTTCGGCGTGCTGCAGATCCTCAGCTCGGTCTGCACGCCCGACTTCGAAGCGGTGGCGCGGGCGGTCCCGGGGCCCCGCATCTATCAGCTTTATCTGATGGGTGACGAAGCCTGGATGGACGATGTGATTGACCGGGCGGTGGCCGCCGGTTACACGGCCCTGTGCCTGACGGCGGATACTCAGACCTACTCCCGTCGCGAGCGGGACATTCTCAAACGGTACGTCCCACCCTCGGGCAGCAGATCTGGTGGCACCGACTTCGGCTATCAGGCAAAGCTGACCTGGGAAACCGTCGCCCACATCAAGGAGCGCTTCGATTTGCCGGTGGTCATCAAGGGCGTGAACGCGGCAGAGGATGCGGCGCGCTGCGTGGAGGCGGGCGTGGACGTCGTCTACGTATCCAACCACGGCGGCCGTCAGCTGGACCATACCCGAGCCTGCATCGACGCGCTGCCGGAAGTGGTGGCCGCCGTTGACGATCGCGTTCCCGTGCTGGTTGACGGGGGTTTCATGCGCGGTGCAGACGTGGTGAAGGCCCTGTGCCTCGGCGCCGCCGCCGTTGGCCTGGGCCGGCTGGAAGGGCTGGCCATGGCCGCCGCCGGCGCCGAAGGGCTGGTCCG
>CAMYJX010000080.1:13695-30901 GCA_947258825.1 uncultured Pseudomonadales bacterium | reverse complement strand
ATTTCGGGGCTGGCCCCGTGCCGCCCGAGCCATCAAGCGGTAACCGTGAGCACCCGATCCGTCCTGATTGGAGAGCAAGACCAGCGATCACAGGCGCGTGCATTCATGCTAGTTTGGGCGCTTCGAATTGACCCGGATTCCGGCAATGGCGATCAACCCCATCCACGTCGACCAGCGCGTCATCGACATCGACTCGCGCCGCTTCGCATCCATCGAAAAAGCCCTGGTGGAGCTGATCACCAACAGCGACGACAGCTACTCGCGGCTGGAACACGCCAGGAAAGGCGGCAAGCGCAGCAAGGGGACCAATAGCGCCATCACCGTTCTTTACGAGCGGCACAAAGCCGGCGCCTTCATGGTGGTCTCGGACCAGGCTGAGGGCATGACCTTCGACAACGCGTGCGCCGTGCTGGCTTACGGCGCCGCTCACAGCCCGTTGTCCCGGGGCGAAGCGGGCGGCCGCGGCTATTTCGGGCGGGGTCTGAAACAGGCGGTCTACGGTCTGGGGCACGGCTGGCTGGAAACCATCAGGGACGGTCGCTACACGCGCATCGAGATGTTTCGCGCAGACAACGGCGGCTATCTTTACGACGACGGCGGCGGCGACCGGGAAGCGACTGAGAAGGACTACGAACACCTCGGCCTGAGCGCCAACGGAGAAGGAACCCGGGTTGCCATCGTCATAGACAGCCCGCGGGTCACCATTCCGCGCTTCGACTCGGTGGTGGAATCCGTCGCGAACAACATCTATCTGCGCGACGTGCTCACGCGCAGGGAAGTGGAGGTGGTGCGGCTGCAGAACGGCAAGCACGTCGACCACCGCGGGCCGGTGCGGCACGAGGAGCCGCCTGCCACCCTGCTGCTGGGCCCGGATGCGCAGGGCCAATTCGAGCACGAAGGCGAATCGTACCCTTACTCCCTGACCCTGAAGCGCGCGCTGGGCGTGGAGCTGAACCCCCGTGGCGATGAACGTACCAACGGCCTGCTGGTGGTATCGGACAGCGCGGTGCTGGACTGCCAGCTGTTCGACTACGAAAACCAGATCGGGACGGAATACCTGTTCGGCATCGTACGGTGCCCGGCGCTCATCGAGAAGCTCGGTCAGGGCTTTGCCATCGTCAGCGATGAGCGCGAGGGCCTGAATCCGAAGGACGAGTTCATCAAGCGCTTCGCCAAAGCCGTCAGCAGGCAGATCGCGCCCTGGGTGGCAGCCGAGCAGGAGCAGCTGAAGCACCTGGACCACGCCACCACGTCCGGCCGCACCACGCATATGATCGAGCATATCCTGGAGCGCATGAATCTGGCCACCATTCACGATCTGGGCGTCGGCGTGCCCGCGGTGGCGGACGAGCCCGACCCGGGGGCGACGCCGGCACGCGAGGACGCGCTACGCTTCAGCACGCCGTTCTACTATCGCCAGCCCGGCCACCCGTTTCACGTGACCCTGCTGCTCGACCCGGATGCTTTCGACAGGGACGACACGCTGAGGATTCAGAGCACCCTGCCCGGCTCCATCAACATTGATCCAGCACCGGACAGCATGCCGCTCGGCGGGCTCGAAAATTCCGCCCGACTTGAATGGAGCCTGCAGGGTGATATCGCGGGCGACCGCGGTGAGATTACCGTCCAGGCCGGCAACTACCTGGCCTGGTGCGAAGTCGTGATCGCAGATCACGCGCCCCGACACCATCACCACCCGCGGCATCACCGGCCTGCGCATCACCGCCGGCTGTCCCGTGATCACGGCGAAATTCTGTTTGCCGGCTTCGAGCTGCGGAATCTCGAGAACGAGCCCGAGCGCGCCGTGTACAGCCCCCACGAGCGCAAAATTCTGATCAATGCAGGCGCACCCACCGTGCAACTGTACGTGGACGGCCGCGGCCACTTTCGTGATTCAGCTCGCCTGTTGCTGGCGGAGCTGTTCATGGACGCCATTGCAACGGAGCTGGCGAAACGGATCACCCAGAAGAATGGCCAGGAACACGACGCCGAGGCTCAGCACGCGGTGAAGCTGGACATCATCCGCCGCTACGGCACGGAGATTCACCGCTCCTTCGGCAACGCGTAGAAGCCGCGCGCTTGCAGGCTACCACCCCCTGTGTGCGAGTATGCTATATGGAAGGAATCTCAATGCCAGGATCTGACTATGAACGATGAAATGCTCCAGCAGATGGTCGATCGCCAGGCGATCACCGACGGCTTGCACTGGTACACCCGGTGGGTCGACCTCAACCGCGTCGACAAGCAGGTGGAGATCTTCACCGAAGATGGACGCATCACATTCCAGGGGGACGACGCCTGGACGCAAGGCCGCGCCAACATCGAAGCCCTGATCACGCCTTTGGTCGCGATATATCAAGCCACCCACCACTACATCAGCAACATCGAAATCACCTTCGACAGCGCGGACGAGGCACGATCACAGTGCTACCTGCATGCCTGGCACCGCCCTGCCGACGGCAGTGACGACTTCATACTGTACGCGCAATACCACGACTGCTGGAAAAGGACCGCGGCCGGTTGGCGTATTCAGGAGCGACGTCTGAAGACGGCGGGAACGGAGGGTCGGGAAGACGGTGGCGCGGGGCTCGAGCCGCTCGGAAGGGCATGAATCCGTTCAAGCTTGACCAGAAACACATCGCGATTACCGGCGCATCATCCGGCCTTGGCCACTACTTCGCGAAGCTGCTCGCCGCCAACGGGGCTAAAGTGACACTGGGCGCGCGGCGCGTGGAGAAGCTGGAGGAAAACGTCTCCGGAATTCGCTCGGCTGGAGGCACGGCAACAGCCTTGCCGCTCGACGTGCGCAATTCGGAGAGCATCAAATCGTTTATCAGCGCCGCCGCTGACGAGCACGGTGCCATTGATGTGCTCGTCAACAACGCAGGCGTCGAGGCCGGATCGAAAACCTACATGATGATCGACGAAGACGATTGGGACTTCGTACTGGAGACCAATCTGAAAGGCGCGTGGTTGACCGCCAAGACGTACACCAGCCACGTTGAGGCCAGTGATGCTGCTGGCGGCAATATCATCATGGTGTCTTCCATCAGCGATCGGCGGGCCAACAGGGGCCAGTTCCCCTACGCCATTTCCAAGGGCGCGCTGACACGCATGACCGAAGTCATGGCGCTGGAGGCCGCCCGCTACCGGATTCGGGTGAACGCCCTGGCTCCCGGCTACATCGTTACGGACATGAACAGGTCGGTGCTTGAAAGCGAGCAGTTCGTCCCGTTCCGGAACAATATACCCATGCGCCGGTACGGCCAGCTGGAAGACCTGGACGGGCCCCTGCTGCTTCTCGCCTCGGACGCATCCCGTTACATGACCGGTTCCGTGCTCACGGCGGATGGTGGCCACGTTTGCGCATCTCTCTGACGCTCTGAGACTCCACTCGCGGCGGCGTTCGTAGCGCCGGTCGGTCGCCGAATACTCGGTAAAAGATGGTGATCCAGAACGGCGAGAAAAGGGTCGTGTAGGCAATGACCAATACCAGGCCAGCGTAGATCTCGCCGTCGAAAATGCCGGCCGAGCGGCCCAGCTCCGCGAAAATCAGCCCGACTTCGCCGCGAGGCACCATGGCCATGCCCACGGCGGTGCGCATGAGCCAATGATCGCGCACCAGGAGATGGCCACCCGCGAGCTTGCTGACAATGGCCACCACCGCGATGCTGATGGAGAACAGCCAGATGAAACCCGAGGTCCACTCCACGGCTCGCAGATCGAGGGACAAGCCGACGGTGACAAAAAAGATCGGCGTGAACAGCTGAACGATGGGCTTCATGTCCCGCTCCACCTCGTCGGCGAACCCCTGATCTCTGGCAATGGCGATGCCAAAGGGGAGAAAGAAGCGGCGGGACAGGGCCAGTCCGGCAGCGAAGCCACCCAGCAGCTCCGGCGCTCCGACGATATGCGCGAGCCAGGCAAACACCATGGCAAGCGAGACGATGAGCGTGGCCACCAGACCAGGCACCTGGGTGTAACGGTGGTAGTGGCCGATCAGAAAAGAGAGCAATTTTGCAGCCAGCGGCGCGATCAGAAAAAAGATCCCGATCAGCAGAGCCAGCTTGGCCAGGTTCCCCGCGCTCAGGTCGCCGGTTTTGGAGAACTCGTAAAGCACGGCGAGCAGCAGTACGCCCAGGATGTCATCGATGACCGCGGCGCCCAGCACTATCTGCCCCTCGGGGCTGTCCTGACGGCCCACGTCCCTCAGGATGCGGACGGTAACCCCGATGCTCGTCGCGGTGAGGGTGCCGCCGATGAACAGCGCCAACAGCATGTCGTGACCAAAGAGGTAACGGCTGGTGGCATAGCCAAGCAGCAACGGCATGAAGAACCCGCCCAGGGCGGTGATCGCCGAACGGCCGCCGGTTCGAGCGAGACGGCTGACGTCGGTCTCGAGACCCACTTCGAAAAGCAGCAGGATGATGCCGATTTCCGCAAGCAGACGAATGACCTCGGTAGGTTCGAGCCAACCGAGAACGCTGGGTCCGAGCAGGATGCCGGCTGCCAGCTCGCCGATTACCGAAGGGGCGCCGAGTCGTACGGCAACCTCGGCGGCAATCCGAGCGGCTATTAGAATCCCGGCGAGTTGGATGAAGAACTGCGCGGCTTCCATAATTCCTGCCGGTTCACCCGTCCGACGCCAGTGTGCGCCTCGAGACCGAGGGCTACAAGTCAGGTGAATCCACCTAACATCTCATTTCAACCACGACCATGAACGGCCCTTTATCACTTGCACGACCCATGAAGTGCGTCTCGCATACGGACATCGATTCACTTTCGACAAACTCCGCTAACGTCTCCTCGTAATTGGTGGCTAGAGGCAGGCTGAAGCCAAACCCCTCGTCCGTATATTCGAGTGTTTTTCTGCCGGCAGAGCTTTTGCCGATGTTTACCAGACGATCGGAGTAGATATCGGCAAGCAGAACGCTACCTGCTGGCGCATGGTTACCCACGCCGTTGATCGTCTTGCGTACGTCAGACTCCGATAGATAAAGCGAGACGCCCTCCCAGAGGAAAAGGGTCTTTCGGGATCGTAACCTGCGCCCATCACCACGAACTGTTCGACCTCTCCGATAACCCGCTCGATGATGCGATCGAAATACAGCGTCCGAGCCACGACCAGATCAAGCAGGCGTTCCGCGCCAACCTCGGGTACTCGCGGATACAGGAAGTGCTTTCCGGAAATCCTGAAGGTGAGCCACAACGGCAGCAGGACGAGCCAGAGCCCGATCACAGACGTATTCGGCAGCACGGCCGCGAGTTGAGCGCTAGGTTCGTCATCGCGAATGCCGAATATATGCATGGTCAAGCGACCGTTGAGGACTTCGATCGCGGTCTGGGAAACGCCGAGCTTCTTACTTACCACCATCTGCCGATAGGCAACCAGCACCCCTCCCAAAAGAGCAAGGGGGATGAACGCGATCTGAAGCGCGATATAGAGAACAAGGCTGAAAATGGACACGACGACTCCGGACAGCTGACCCCTAAAGGATCTCCGATCTTCAGCTTACTGTATTCTTGAGCTCCGGCAATTGGCCCATCGCCGCCAACCACCGGAGCAGTGCGAATCAGAGGCTCGTCATCCGGCGACCCTCCCTGCCGGGGCGCGATCCCAAACGCCGGTGGCGGCTGTCTTCCGCGCGTAGGCCTGGAAGTCTGCAGCCGGCCGGCCGAGCGCTTCACGCACACCGTCGGCGGTCGCCGCATTGCGGCCGTCAAAGAGCACGATGAACAGCTCCTCCAGCAGGGAGCGCATCATGGGCGGCACGCCCTGGTCGGCAAGCGCCGCCAGGTAAGCGTCGAGTGGAACCTGGCGCAGCTTTACCGGCTGCCCCGTCGCTTCGGAGACCGCGGCCATGCACTCGGCAAAGGTCATCGAGCGCGGCCCGGTGACTTCGAACAGGCGGTTGCGCAGCCCCCGCTCCAACAGCGCGGCGACCGCGACGTCGGCGATATCGTCCACGTCAATGAAGGGCTCGCGCGACTCGCAGACAGGCATGACGAGCTCGCCCGCCAGGATGCCGTCGAGCATGAAGTTCTCGCTGAAGTTCTGCGCAAACCAGCTGGCCCGCACCACGTTCCAGTCGATACCGCTGGCCCGCAGCACGTCCTCTGCGCGCTTGGCGCCATCTTCACCACGCCCGGAGAGCAGCACGATGTGCTCAACGCCCGCTTGCCGGGCCATCCGGACGAAGTCCCGGATCGCACCCTCTGCCTGAGGCACCGAGAGGTCCGGGTGGTAGGTAACATAAGCGGCGCGCACGCCCTCGAGCACCGCCGGCCAGGTTTCAGGTGCTTCCCAGTCGAACGCCGGGCTGGTGGAACGGGAGACACCGCGGGTCGGGATGCCGGCGGCCTGCAACCGCGCTTCGACCCGGGCCCCGGTTTTGCCATGCTTGCCAACAATCAGAATAGTGGACTCGTTCATCAGTAGCTCCGTTAGTTAATGGTTGGGAACGGAGCTACTTTGCAACGGACAGCCTGGACTTTAAATCACTGAAACACCACTATATTTGATCAATCGTCCATAATTGATGCGTATGACCGATATGCCATTGTCCACGCCAAGAGTGGAGACGGAACTCCGGCCTACCGTCGATCCCCTGGCAGACCCTCTACGGCTGCTGAAGCTGACCGGCGTGCTGCACTGCCGTGCCGCACTGACAGCGCCCTGGGGCATCGACCTGCCCCGCATGCCGGACTGCATCGCCATCCACATCGTGACTGAAGGCTGCTGCTGGCTCGACATCGCAGGCCAACCCTTGCAGGAGATCAAGGCCGGCGGCCTGGTCATGATTCCTCATGGCTCCGCCCACCAGCTGCGCAGCGCCCCGGGGGCAACCGCGACGCCCCTCACCGACATCCCGGTGCTTCGAATCACCGACCGCTACGAGCACATGCGGCACGGTGGCGGCGGTTCAGCCACGAGCATCAGTTACTGCGGCGTACGCGTCGACCCCACGGGGGCACAGCGGTTGCTGCAGGTGCTCCCGCTGTTTATCCGGTTGGACACTCTGCAGCAGGAAGACAGATGGCTGCAGGACACCGTGCGGTTCATCGCCCGGGAGGCTGACGACGCCAGGCCTGGCAGTGAAGCCATCATCACACGCCTTGCTGACATCATCGTCGTGCAGGCCATCCGCGCCTGGCTGGACTCCGCCGTTAATGAAAAGAGCTGGCTCTCCGCTTTACGCGACCGCTACGTGGGTCGCGCGCTTGCAGAGATCCATCGTGCCCCGGGTCGGAACTGGTCGGTCGCCGCGCTTGCCGGAGAAGTCGGCCTGTCGCGGTCGGCATTCTCCGCCCGGTTCACAGACCTCGTTGGTCAATCCGTCATGCAATACCTCACCGAATGGCGGATGCAGCTGGCGCGCACACGGCTGCTGGAGACCGGCGAGCCGCTCGCACAGCTGGCAACGCAGTTCGGCTATCAGTCGGAGGCCGCTTTCAGTCGCGCGTTCAAGCGGGTGTTTGGCGTGCCCCCTGGGGAGGTGAGGCGCTCGCTCTGACGTCCGATGTCCAGAGGCTGAATCAACCCGGCTTGCGTGCAACGAAGCAAGCCCATGTGATGTGCCCTGCAGCCAGAGCATCCTGCCACCGGGAGACACTATCGGAAATCGCTGCCAGCGCGTCAGCGTCGATGCCGGCGACGGGTTCGGCAAGCTGGGCGGCCAGCTTGTCATAGTGGGTCCTGATGTCGCTCGACCGCTCTTCAACGTGTGAGACTTCAAATCCCGCGTCGCGCGCCATCGTCTGGTAGTCGTTGATCGTAGCACCCGCGCTCGCGCCTAGGCGGGCAAAGGCCGCTTCCACCTTACGGATGTCGGCGCCCTGACCGGTAACAATATCCGAGAAAGCAAACGCACCGCCCGGGCGCAGGACCCTGCATACCTCGGCAAACACGCTCGGTCGATCAGGCGAATGAATAATCGCTTCCTGGCATACGACCGCGTCCCAGGAATCGGGCGGGCTATCGATGTTGTGAAAATCCCCGACCGCAACTTCGATCTGCTCACCAAGCCCCGCTTCCGCATTGGCTTCGCGAGCACAGTCGACGCAGCTTCTCGAGATGTCGATACCCTTCGCACGACAGCCCAGTCGCGCCAGGATGCGTAAGGTTCCGCCAAACCCGCAAGCAATATCGAGCACCCGAAGACCGGGCTCTACTCCAGCCAGCTCGAGAAGATGCCGCGTCATAGCCGCCGAGGCTTGCGCTACGGTTTCGTTACCGGTGACATAACGGCCGATGTGTATGTCTGAGCCGCCCCAACACTGTTGGTAGAACTCCGATACAGCCGCATCATCATAATAGGCAGCGGTCTCGGCCGTATCGAACGTCAGGTTTGGCATGTTGTTCTTTCTCGTTCAAGGCAGCGTCGGAACAATGATCGTCGCCACCTGGCTTGGATGCAGTTCAGCTAGTGGGTCGACTCAGACTGATCGAGGTCGGATATTTTTTGTTCGACGGCAAGGTACAGGCTGCGAGCAGCGCTGATTTCTTTTTCATGCCGCTTCCATTTATCCGCATCCGGCTCGGTCAACGTGTAGCGTGAAATCGGGAAATCTCGGCTCGCCAAAGCCTGCATTCTTGGACCAAAAGGAATATTTGCGAATCGACAAAGTCTCTGCAGCGTATCACTCGTATTGTCGAGGAGCGACTCGTAGCTTACATGGATCCAATCGGCACGCGGCAGCGTCGAAAGATCGCGCACTATCGATTCGTTTGTCTGCGCCCACTGCCAGGCTGCAATTTCCGATATCGTGCGGCCTTGCATGCCACGCCACCCCTCCGGCAACAACAGAGACCACTTCGGCCCGTCCCAGCCTGGGAGTCTCGGGTACGTGACGAATTTCTGTGATTCCCAGACATCGATTATGCTCCCGATATTCGGTCCCGCTGCTCGATGAAGGAAAATAAACTTAGCGTCCGGAAACATCTGCCGGAAAAACAAAATGCGCAATGCATTCTTCGGGGTTTTTTCCAGGAACCTCAATGAGGAAGGTCGAAGTTCTTCCGGAGTACGAAAATAACTACCCCCTGCAGCATTCTGCAGGCGGTTCATAAATGCCTCCATCAACTGCGCGCCGATTTGTGGTGTGTAGTCATCAGCTACGAGCGCATTCGAATCGAATCCGCGGTTTTCAGGATGAAGCGAGGAAATCGACTCGACTTCACGATGGCTCTCGTCGCCGATCGTCCAGAGCTCTTTGTTCTTCTGAAGCGCTTCGAAAAGCATCGTGCTGCCCGACCTCGGTGCCGCCACTATGAAAACGGGTTGCTTGAAGATCGGCGCCTTGAACTCCTGTATGTACTCCTCAAGTGACAGGGCCGACGCTGAAACGGCAATTCCCGCCCTGCCGCTCGAACCCTGAGAAGTTGCGACAGCAGCAACCGAATCGCTCCCATCCGATTGATTCAAAGTCGAATCAGTCGTGCTTGCTATCCAGCCGGCTGCTACCTCGTACGCATTCGCCTCGTTGCTGTCAAAAGTGACGTTCTCAAGCAAAGAACGAAGTCTGGTTCTGAGCCGCTTAGCCAGCAACTCGTAATGTGGAATGGCGTCGGCTGAATCCCAGTAAAGTGCCCAGTAGCTGCGCCAGTCCTGTTTGAATCGCTCAATCTCATCCACCATCTGCTCATACGCCCGCGGAGCGAATCCTTTGAAGCTGTCCAGATCACCTACCAGCTCATCGAGCATGTTGTCGATTTCATCTGGTGATCTGACTGGCACCGCATTGAAACGCTCAAAATCCAGATTCGGAATGTCCGCATCCGGTACGAATGGCTGATACCTGACGGAATCTGACCAACCGTTGTCCTGGGTGCTGGGATCCCATCCGGATCTTACGATTTCCCAGAACCGCGACGTTCCGACCGTATCGATGACCAGATGAATTCGAGCCACATTACTGCGATTGTAAACGGCATGCTGTCGCCAATTGTCGAATGTCCAGGTTTCCCCTGCCGCCATATGCACATCGAGGTTCCCGATGGAAGAGAACGTAACGTCCGGATGCGTAACAATCGGCACATGTATACGGACCCTCTTACGCCAGGTGTAGTTTCCATCACTGTGGGAAGGGACATCGGCACCGGCCGACAGGCGCATTAGTCTCGAGCGTCCGACTACGGTCTGCAGCGCGGCCATGACTTGGAGAATGTAGGGGCATCGCTGCAGCGCCGCCGTCGGCAGCATCTCTCCTTCGTACCTGTCATTAACCTCGCCATCAGCGGAGACCAGGGGAAGAGCGGTGTTTCCATCATGTCTGAGAGGATGGTACGTCCAGGCGTCCTCGGAAAACTGTAGCGCCTCTACAGCCAAACGTCGGGCATCGAATTCGATTGGAAGCTTTATGAACGCGGATTGTAATCTCATACGCACCAAGGGCTTAATTCACGGAGTTGCGCGCCTGAAGCCATCGTAGCACGACACATCGAAGGCGAAAAAATGGCAACTCTGTGCCGTAAGCTCAGCACGTCGAGAGTCGCCGGCTGGAAGATCTTTCATCGTTGCCACAGGCAGGTGGTGACATACATCTTGCATGCTAGACTGCGTCACATTCCATCCTTCTAAGGCAGAGGCAGACACTTTGAGCAACAACCGTACTCGCCCCGCATGGTTTACCAGAAGAAATATCGCTCCTTTTACGCTAAGCGATACAGCGGTTAATCAGATCATCAACAACGCTACACACGCAGTTGTATCGTGGGTCACCAAAGATCAAAAACCGTCCTCAGCAGTGATGCTGTACATGGTAATCGACGGGATCATCACCATCACATCAACGACCAACAGAGCGAAGTATCACGCCTGGCGGCGTAATCCAGCAGCCTGCTTCTGTATCTGGGAGCCAGGAAACATAGGTCGACAGGTGACCCTGCGAGGGACTGTAGACATCACACAAGATGCCTCGCTGTTGCGCAAGTTCACCGAAGCATTTCTAACCATGCGAAATAAGGGTGAACCCCCAGCAGAAGAACGCCTGGCCGAAGAGATCGCGAAATTCGACGCTCCTGACCGCCACATGATGCAATTGAGAGTCGAAAAGGTACTCACACACGACCTCAATAAGCTTTTTGAAATCGAGACAACGGGCGAGGATGTCTGGAGCTAGTTTCGACTTGGTGAAGACTTCCTGAACGTAGACTCAGGGCCGATGCACTGCCCACGCTCCCAGACAGATCCACGGGAGGAGCAACGGCACGATGCATCGGGTCAATGTCTGAGGTCCGGATCATTCCCTGTGAGTCCAGGCAGTATTGCCAGGAACCATCGTGGAACCAGCGGTGCATGTGTTGTGATGCAACCGGGTGATTCAAGATCCGAGTTACCATGGACTCTGATAGGCATTGATTCCGCAAGGCTGGATGTTGGCACGAGAGACTTACAACTAGATGAGGCTTTGGGCTTGAATTACCCTTGCGGGGAATAGTTCGAGCTATTAGCTTCGCTTTGGTGTATGGTCCCCCTGATTCAGGGACCTTGTTCCCGATTTCTCTTCCGAGCTTCACACCTCGCCAGTTTCGTCGGCAATCATTTCTCAGATCACCAGACCCTTGGCAACGTCTGCCACAGGTATTTCACGCGCGCGCCAAAACTTGCGCCCGCCTTAGACGGCCTAATCGGCCGGAGCAATAAAATGAAAGTATACATTGGAAATCTTCCTTGGAGCGTCACAGATGCGGACCTCCTGAATTTGTTTACACCTTTTGGCAGTGTTGATTCTGCACAGGTTGTAATGGACCGAGAAAGCGGCCGTTCCCGCGGGTTTGGTTTTGTTGAAATGGCGACGCAACACGCGTCAGAAGCAATTGCACAGCTCAACGGACGAGAAATTGACTCACGCGCATTGCGAGTAAACGAAGCTCAATCTAAGGCACGAGCGTAGTCCGAATTCAAAGGCCAGGTCACTGACGAGGGCGCTATCGCTCTCGTCTGCTTAGGGAAAGCAATTGAACAAAGATGACGAAGAACTGATGGCGGCGTTCGGGATTACCGCCGAGACAAAGGTCATATTTCACTATGATGGACACCGATACGAACGCTTTAGCGATGCAGTTAACTACGCACGATCGCGGCAAGATTCGCCCAGAGCCACAGATGAGCGGCGTGGCGATTCAATTAAAGCGATCTGAGCACCCCCGACAGATGAAGGTCTAGACAAGATGGATCAATCACCCTTCGAAGTGGGAGAGAGATTAGACCCAGATCAACTGATCACGTGGAAGTATCAAGGTGTAACTGGAAAGCCTGGTGAGGATGCGCATGCTGCAAGGCGCTTCACGAAAGGAAACTGGGTTTTGGAAGTTAGAGCACACAAAAAAACAGGCGCACGAACGCACGTTTTGTCTATTCGCACGCTCAATCAAGATGCGACGCACTGGCGAGACACGCGACAACGATCGAGGTGATCGTTGGAACCGTCCCATTCAATATTGTACTAACTCTTACGCCAGGCAAGCTGGAAATAGAACATGGTCATTCAGGCACGCGTCGCTCTTGCCATTCTATGGTTCACATTTGCGCTGGTCGCGAATGCTGAGGACCGTTCAACAAACCCATTGCCCGAAAACGCCTCGGCCTCCTCAAACAAGAAAGGGTGGAAATGTGACCGGGGCTATCGAGAGGTTGACCAGATCTGCGAAAAAATTGTAGTTCCGGACAACGCCTATTTGACCAATAGATCATTCGGTCGGAGTTGGGAATGCAAACGCGGATATCGATTTCAGGGAACCACGTGCATCGTGGTTGAATTGCCAGAAAACGCCTATCTCAGCCAAACCGAAGGCGATGACTGGCGGTGTGATCGCAAATATCGGATGGTCGGCGACAAGTGTGTACTGATCGCCGTTCCCGCGAACGCGTACCTAACAAATTCTTCTTTTGGTTCTGGATGGGAATGCGAACGAGGGTATCAGAGCAAAGGTGGTGAATGTGTCGCCGTCGTATTACCGGCTAATGCACACGTAAACTCTTCAGGTAATGGTTGGGCTTGTGATCCGCCATATAGAAAGCGTCGAGGCCTGTGTGTTGAGACGCAGTAGGTCGAGTTAGCGGCCACCCACTGACCGCTGGTGGCCGAAACTGAACTACCTCGTTGATTTTGCTCGAAACACGAGCAGCAACTTCCCTGATGCACCGCGGGCTTGAATCGCGATCGAGCTTACGGAGTCGGGCAGCCGTCGACTTCTCGACCCACCGATATAAGTTCTGCGAAAAAGCCGACGCCGTCAATAAACACGGTTGAGTAGGCCTCCAATTCTTTCTTGAGAGCTGGCGTCACCACACCCTGTTGCACCAGTTTCGTCCCGTCCATCGCGTCTGCGTATGCGGTGTACTTGATTTTGGCGCCTTCCGTATGCTGTACCCAGACTCCTGGTACAAACGGTCCGAGTCGGGGATAGAGCGGGTGATCCCACGTGCCGTCTGCGTTGAAGGTGTAGCAGTTGGGAAATGTACCTCCAACCAAACTCGAGTCGATGGATTTAACTATCTCGACGTCCACAGCAAAATGCCGGTCCGCTAAACTGCTGAGACGTTCGACGTTTTTTTATCTGCGATCGCGGAGGAGGCAATGACGGCCATCCCAATTGCCGCGACCAACGGAGCTATCTTTCGCATGGCATTTTTCTCTGTATCCGTCGCCATCGAACCGTCCCCATGACCATTCAACCGCCGGATATGTCAAGCTGGTTGAACCCAAACCTCTCCTGTGTAGAGAAGCACTGGCGCAAACTACGCCGGTTGCCCCGCTAGGACAGCAAACAGACGTATCAAAATTACTCACAATCCTAGCTCGGCGTCGCACACCGACCTTCTGCATCTGGCCGGTCTTGGGCTAAGTCTCTGATTTCCTGAGAGGTCTGCTTTCGGGCGGTGATCCGACTCGCGCGCCGCACAATGGAACGCTCACTACCGACCCATGGCAGACGGATTAGCTTGGTAGCGAATTTTTGAGAGGCGGCTCGAATTACAGATTCCGCTCGTATTGATCATTGTTCGCGCGATCCAAAAACTGCAGTGATCAGCTCGGTATCCAAATATTCGCGTATCTGCGATATCTTTCCATCACGGACGGTAACCACTATGCAGTAAGTATTGTTGTAGGCGCGGCCATCCTTTGTTGGAGCCTCCCCACGACCCTCCACGACTACCTGGTCTCCCTCCGCGATGAGGTTATCGACGTGGAATTTGAAACTCTCGACGACATTTACAATTGGTGCCAACAACCGGTCTTGAATGTCCTGCTTCCCATTGAACGTTTCGGCGAATCTGTGGTTCCCAAAAAAAGTCCACGTCGCATCCTCACTGAGGCAATCGATGAATACGGTACTCGTCAAGCTGAATCCTTCGTAAGCCTTCCGAACCAGCGCCTTGTTTTCGCTTGTACCCATCTTTGTCTCCTTGGGACTATGGACAGATGTTTTGTCGAGAGACAGCCAATTCGCCGCCGCACTATGCCTTGCTGACAGTATATCGACGTCCAACTCGACGGTGATAGCGATCATTACCTCGTCACATCGGAAATGACCGTTCTTGGCCCTTTGGTCTTCCCACGGTATTGATGACAGCGGCGGGCCTCAAAATGAGGCCATCTCTAAGGCCTCTGAACTGACGCCGCCGATTGGGGCTTATTCCGACTCTATACACCCCACCTAAGCGAGGTATAGAGTACATCTCAAGTCACGAAGACGATTACGCCAATGAACTATTCAGCTATTGCTGAACAATTTATCTCTGCCATTGATGCGGAAGATGTGGATGTCATGCGCCGCCTCTATGCTAAAGACGCAAAGATCTGGCATGACTTCGACGGTGTGGAGCAAGACCCTGAGACCAATTTTCAGATGCTAGGCGCGTTGCGCAGGGCCGTTCCCAACATTCATTGGGTGACAACTCGTGTAGAGACGCTACCGCAAGGATTTCTCTTAACCTATGATCTAACCATGACTTTTGGTGATCGCGACCTCAAGATTCCCTCATGCGTCATTGGCACCGTTGTTGACGGGTCGATCACACGGATCGAAGAGTGGGTTAACGCCGCACCGATGATGAAGTACCTAACTCCGGAACAGCTCAAGATCCTCTCAGGATAGGCTAAGGCCCTGACCTATCCTGATCGACGGACTGGTCATGAACCACCCCGGGATTTCCGGAGACTGTTTTGTTTGAGTCATGCCGCCACGGCGGACTCGTCCTGTTGGCGATAATACGACTGTTCGAACTCTGCCGGGGGCACATCGCCGATCGGCTGCAGCAGTCGCCGGTTATTGAAACAGTCCACCCAGTTGAGCGTAGCAAACTCGACCGCCTCGACAGCTTCGCGTGTGAGCTGCAGCCAGATCTTCCGGGCCCCATAGACCCGGAAGTTCTCCATCCAGACGCGCTCGATCTCCGGCTTCAACACGTCGTCCTGCTTGGCACGATGACTGCGGCGTTCCGGATCACGCTGCGGAGCTTTGCGTTCGTAATAGGTCTATGGGGCAATCGATTCGATCGTCGCCCACTGTGACTCGTACTCCGACTGGTGCTCCAGCGCCATCCGGACCGCCCGCTCCCTGACCTCGGGGGAGTATCTCGTTCGTTTGCTCATGCTCCAATCCTCTCAAGATTTGGAGCCTCCGGAAATCCCGGTGCGATTCATGCTCGCCGATACTGCTGTTTTTGAACGGGACAGAAGATGAGTTGGGAGATTATTGGAGCGACCGGTGCATGGGCTGGTGCGGTCGCGGTAGTAGTGACTTTGTTCTACCTCGCAAGGCAGATTCGGCATGCGAACTTGACTAGTTTTTGCTTTTGGACGATCCGCATCTTCAAGTTAGTATCCTTGCATGATTAAGAGGCTTCTAATGACTACCGCTGGCTGTATTGCAGCCACATTGGCTTGGGCCGACTGCAAGATGCTGAGTGTCACGGATGCCGAGCTGGTCCTGGGATCCGGCGTCCAGGACCTGTCCGGTGACGATTCCGAGTTTCAGTGCCTGTTTCTTGGTGGCTCGCCACAGGGAACCTTCATCGTCCAGTTCGCCGAGAGAGCCAACTACGATGTCGCGTCGATCATTGAACCGCACACTCCCCAAAATGTTGGCGAAAAAGGCAGGTCGAACATCGATACGAATGGTCTGACTGCCCTTCAATTCGTCCAGGGCGACAAGACGGTAACGATGTCTGTACGGTCTTCATCCGGATCGAGCCCCGACTACCTGGACGCCCTCGTCTCTGTTGGGATGCGCTTGGCCGAGCGACTGGAATAGACCAAAGGTGCAGCCCGCACTCAGACTGAGGCTGATCGGCATCGGCTCCCGGCGTTAGCAGACATCGCTGCAGTGCAGCATTTTGGCGCTATCGGCCTGGATACCGAGCGACGGCTCCGACCCTAACCGACCTTGCTCCTGCCGAGGCTAGGTGGGCCTGAAGCGATCTGCTATCGCGGCTTCGACCGCCGCGTGCGCACCGACAGGTAAAAACGTCCCGTGAGCAGAGAGCAGTTGTTCGAATTGCATATCCAGCAGGCGAACAAACTCTCGATGCAGTGCATCTTTGTCCTCGGCGAGCATCCGTGTCCACACTGGACCCACGATAGTTTTATTGGGGAATCCGCGCGACGGTAGGATCAGGCGCGTAAAAAGATTCGTATGTGGTTTGTAGGGAGGAGTCGCGTAGCTTTGAATGGAGTCGACCGTAAGCAGAATGCCGGGCTCCTGTTCCAGCAAGATGACGCCTTCACGCTGAGAAATGTGCTTGAATTCGAACAACCGACCATTTGGAAAGGGCAGTAGCGCACCTTCGTCTAGTTCGCGGTCCACCACAGGCTCGGTATAAGTAGTCCCTCCGGAAAAGCCCCAAAACGTGGCGTTGTAACGATCATTGTAAAATGTGTCGTCCATTCCGTGCAGGGAGCCGAGCCGAAGTACATGCTTAACTTCGCCCAGTGACTCCAAGGTCTGCAACCCAGCGTCGTCCATCCGTACCGCGTTGATTAGCGTGAGTTCATCATCATCTCGAACGATTGCCATGTTGCGGGTGAAGCGCACCAAAGGATTAATCTTGACGCTGCCGTAAACCACGAACAGGTTGGGGGCGATCTCCATAGGTGGGGAGTGTGGCGTGACTGGGGGGTAGTCCATGCTTGTCGCGCTCATGCTGACTTGTAAGGATACGATAACGTGCGGTCACGATAGCTGCTACACATTAAAAGA
>CAMYJX010000080.1:9541-13591 GCA_947258825.1 uncultured Pseudomonadales bacterium | reverse complement strand
CCTTCGCCTGGATCATCAGACATTCGCCCAGCTGTTGAGAACTATGGGGAGTTCGTCGGAGCCATTGCGGTCGTCGCTACGCTCCTATACCTGGCATTGCAGATTCGCCAGAGTACTCAGTCGAATTATTCGAATCGAGGTGACATCGCCCGCGGGCGTGACCGTACCCCTTGGTTAGAGCCGCCTTCGATTTGGAAATTCAAGCATATCAAGCCACCTGTCGAGCGAATACAGCCGGTGGCTTTCCGCCAAGGGAGCGATGTGGCCTGACGTGGTTGTAGTGGGCTCGCCAGCTGGAGATCGTAGAACGCGCATGCTATGAGTCTTTGCTGTCGATCACAGCCGGCCGGGGCGATGGCCCCAAGGCGCGGCCCGCGTCGCAAACGTCAAACCCAGCACTCTCAGGTCCGCGCATAGCACGAGTGAAAAAGGGTCCCTGAACAGAACCAGAGACCTTTCGCCAGGCCTACTTCAAAGGATTCTTTTCGAGATAAAGTTTAAACGCTGTCGCGTTATTGAATTCTGTTTCCCTCGAGGCGTAGACCAAAGTAACGACTTCCGAGCTGATTGCGGCAAGAAGCGTTTGGTATTCAGCCGGCCTTTCGTCCAGTTCAAGGTGATAGCTGCGCAGGAACTCGGGCCATTTGGCGTGATCATGGCGATACCACACACGAAGTTCATTTGAAGGTGCTAGGTCTTTGGCCCAGAAATCGATCTTTGCGGAGCTTTTCGAAGTACCTCGGGGCCAAATGCGATCTATCAGGATTCTAGTGCCATCCGCATCGCTGACGTTCTCATACACACGTTTCGTTCGGATATCCATTTACACCCAACGACTCAGTCATTCGAAAACTTTTCGCCCCTTCGAATACGGCAGCATTTCCACACGGCCGGCCTCCTTTTGCAACCAGGCTACCAGTATCTCTTGATCGCAGATGACCTGATCTCGTCAGAAACAGCGATTCAGACATTCGCACTCCGGGCAGGCTTTCTTGTTGAAGGCCTGGCGAAGTGATAGCTAGGTTCGAATCGAAGTCTCAGTCGAGGCGGTTATCGCCCCCATCGTCCAGCTCAGTCGGAGGCGTCCAGTAACGGTACTGGGGCGTCCATTCCGACTCACCCAGGCCCGCCAGCCCCAACAGGCTCCACTGAGCGCAGTAACGGTCTCCCGGACCGAATGCGGCACTGTTCTTGCGCACGATGGCATCACCCAAACGCGCGTAAACGACCACACCAGGCATGTTGTCCACTCCCGCCTGGACCGTCTGTTCACGCATGTAATCTCCGGCTCCGTGAGAAGCGAGGCGAAACCGCCAGCCGCGGGCGTTGGCGAACTTGCGCTGCACGTCCGGCGGATCTTTTGATACCAGCACCACAGACAGTGCGGATTCCAAATGCGGCAACAGCCCGTTGAAACCGTCTGCCCAGAGCGTGCAATAGCGGCAGCCCTGCCCCATGTTGTGTATCAGCATCAGCCGGTCCTGGTCAGCGAAGAGGTCCAGCAGTGTGGCTTCGCCGTTCTCGGTGGCGAAAGTGTAGTTTGGAACCTGCTCGCCCTGGTGGGCCCCCTGCAAGGCTACGAGCTTCGCATTGAGCTCGAATATCTGCATCTCCACTGCGGAGATCTCCGCTTGGGTGTCGTCAGCCACGGGTCGCTCCTCTACTTGTAGAGCGCTCGGTATAGCCTGTCCGCGAATTGGCGTCCAGTCGAAAGTGACCCCTGCGCTGTGCCTCCGGGCAGCTTTCGGACTATTCCGCTGAAGCGCCCAGGGAACGTCTGTCGATCGCAAGGGCCGACTCACAACGCGCAACCCACTCGACGACGCGCGGTCGTGCTGAAAGATCGAACCCGCCTTGCGGTGCAAGTCTCGTGTACGCGAGGAGCGAAATGTCCGCGAGACTGAGCGCATCACCGACGAGCCATTTGCGCCCCTCAAGCTGCTGATTCATGCAATCAAGCGCTTGCTCTGCACGCTGGACACGCCACTGATCTCTTTCTTCCAGCCCCCGCTCCTCATACACCATCTGAAAGCGGCAAACGGCCACGTAGGGTTCATGGCTGTACTGCTCCCAGAAGAGCAGCTCGTCCATCTTGGCGTGCAGGTAGGGATCGACGGGAACGAGAGTGCTCTCCCTCCCGAGGTAACGAATGATGGCGTTCGACTGCGCGAGGCATCGTCCGTCGTCCAGCTCGACTAGGGGAACCTGGCCAGCCGGATTGCGCTGGAGAAACTCGGGCGTCCGGGACTCGCCCTTCATGATGTCTATGGGAACCCACTCATAGCGCATCTGGAGATGGTCCGCCGTGTACTTCACCTTGAGGCAATTGCCGGAGCGGAGGTCACCGTAAACGATCATTTTTACTCCCTGAAACCTACCCACCCCGTATGATTATGGCCTGTATGGGCAGCGGTAGCTTGTGGCCGAACCTGATCTAACTCGTTGATTTACGGGATGACTGCTTCCGAGCGGCTTCCTGCCTCGCACACTGCACAATGCAATGGGCATGTTCGGCCCAAAACAGTCAGTGGCGAGGTGACCGATAACCCGCCCCATCGACCCGAGTGGGCATTCAATGTCGATGTCGATAATGTCATTCGCGGGCATTCCGGGAACGGACGTGCTTCCGATATGATGGATAAGCAAACCATCGGGAAGATAGGTTTCCAAGAACTTAATGCAAGCTCGAATCAGTCCTCTGCAGACATCGATCTGCGGATTCACGCTCGCTGGAGGCTTACCAGATGAAGACCACGATTCTGTGGGATCACGATGGAGTGTTGGTCGACACTGAACCCTGGTACTACGAGGCAACGCGCCTGCAATTGGGCGAGCTGGGAATCCCGCTTCCACGGGACGAGTACCTCAAGGACATGGCAAAGCTTTATCAGCATTTCCTGCTCACGAGAGATATCGAAATCGAGGGGGTTGAGGCGGTTCTGGAGCTCCTCAGCGAGGACTACGACATGGCGATTGTGACCACGTCTAAACGCGAGGACTTCACGCTCATTCACCGCCAGAGAAGCATCACGAAGCACATGGCTTTCGTACTGGCGAACGGCGATTATCCCCGCTCAAAACCTCACCCTGATCCTTATCTCACTGCACTTGATCGATTTGGAGTGACCAGGCAGGAGACCGTCGTGGTTGAAGATTCGCAGAGAGGCCTGCGCGCGGCGGTCGCTGCGAGAATAGATTGTGTCGTCGTGAAGAACGAATTTGTTCAGGCACAAGATCTGTCGGCGGCAACACACCAGATCGATTCACTGGCTATGCTCCCGGACCTGCTGGCGCATATGTAACTTTTTCAGCCGCTCCATACCGATCTCTGGTGCTGAACTGGGCGACGAACAACGTCTCGCAAGAAAATCATTTAGACTCAACAAAAAGTTTCCCATGGACCGAAATCAAGAGGATTCATATGACCCACTCACAGTTAGATCTAAGCAACGATGAACTTCTCAGCACCACCCGCGCTGTACGTAAACGTCTGGATTTTGACCGACCTGTACCCATGAGCGTGCTGGAAGAGTGCTTGGGCATCGCCATGCAAGCGCCCACCGGCTCTAATGCACAGGGCTGGCAGTTCATGTTCGTGACCGACCAAGCTAAGAAAGAGCGCATTGGCGAATTGTATGCGCAAGTGTGGGAGATCTATAAAACCATGCCGGTGGCGATTCACCATTTGCACCGGGATAGCGATGACCAGTCGCTCGTATCAAGTCAGGAGCGTTCCACGTCCTCAGCCGAGTATCTGGCTGCCAACATGGCGAAGGTGCCGGCAATGCTCATTCCCTGCGTTGCTGGTCGAATTGACTCACCGGAAATAGCCGGCGGGGGAAATTTCGCGCAAGCGGCTACCTACGGTTCGATCATTCCAGCCGCGTGGAGCTTCATGATCGCCGCTCGAGCGCGTGGTTTAGGCACCGCCTGGACAACCCTGCATTTGATGCACGAAGAGGAAATCGCGAATCTGCTGGGCATCCCCTACGCCGAGTACACCCAGGTCGCGCTGATTCCAATCGCATACACCAAGGGCACGCAATTCAA
>CAMYJX010000080.1:0-9436 GCA_947258825.1 uncultured Pseudomonadales bacterium | reverse complement strand
TTGGCCGCCGCTTGACGGAATCTGCCCGCCACGATGTCGCCAACGGGCGTGGGGACGCCATGGCGTTGCGCAAGGTCATCGCAGAGCGCCAGATCCTTCAGGCAGAGGGCCAGCGTAAAAGAAGGGTCATAATGGCCCGCAAAGATGGAAGGCGCATCATGACGCGCGACGAAACTGTCGCCCACGCTGCGTTTGATTGCGTCCCACAGCACGTCCAGCGACACTCCCGCCTGCTTGCCGAGCATCAAGCCCTCTCCAATGATGGCCGCATGGGTGAACCAGAGATAGTTAGTCACCAGCTTGACCACATTGCCGGTGCCCAGCTGGCCGCAGCGGATGACGCGACCCATCGCTTCGAGCACAGGCTGCACCCGGTCAAGCGCGTCGTCAGCACCGCCGGCGAAGATGGTGAGTTGCCCATGAATCGCCCCGTCGACCGCGCCCGTGACCGGTGCATCTACGACCGCAATTGATCGACGACTCGCGATCGTGGCCAGCTCCTTCACCAGCTGCTTGTCGTTGGTGGTCATATCCACCCAGACAGCACCTTCCGACAACGATGCCAGCGCACCCTCATCACCCGCCATCACCGCTCTGACGTCGTCTGGTTTCGGCAGCGACGTGATCAATAGCTCGCATTGACGTGCACAGTCCGCAACGGACGGGCTCCATGCCGCGCCGTGCTCTACGAGTTCTTCAGCAGCAGACTCATGCAGGTCGTGAACCACCAGCCGGAAACCTTTTTTCTGCAGGCAGCGAGCCATATTGGCCCCCATGCTGCCGAGGCCGATAAAGCCGATGATGGGTGTCCAGGTTCTGGTTGCGCTGGTCATGCGGGCTCCCGGTTTAGTCCCTGCACTCAGGATCTGCGCGCAGCAACGACAATCCCGCCATTAAGGTGGTCAATCTGTCCGGTTGCAACGAAACTTGGGCTTTCGACCCATTGCCGCCACCTGCCCGATCGACGTACGCTTCCCTCAGAGACATAGGAGAGGCTGGCAATGACGAACGTGGAGTTGGATGCGCTGAGGAAGACCTCGCGTTTACCGTCAGACGAAATGACTTCTCGTGCCTGGAGAAACATACATGATCAAGGCTAACCTTACTCGCTTCGGGCCGAAGATCTTCAAGCCCGAGCAGGGAAAACCGACCACCTACTCGGCGACGTTCAGGGCCATAGACGGCCCGGCGAAGCTGATCATTCAGAATGACGGCATCGAAAGCGCTCAGATCAAGGTCAACGGCAAAAACGTTGTCGAGCCGCAGGGCTCAAGCGGAGACGGCGAGGTCGTCGTGCCATTGAACCTTAAGAAGGAGAACACAATCGAGGTTAAGGTTCCCGACAGCCCCGCCGGGACGCTCGGCGTTCGCGTGACCCAGGTCACCCAGGCCGATCTCGGGCTCATGATGCAAGGCTACTTCGGGCTCAACACCAGCGACATGGAACGCCAGCGAGCCTTCTACGACACGTTAGGCTTCATCGGCGAGATATACCCGGCAGGACCTGAGACGAGCACCACCTTCGCGCGGTCACTCGGGTTTGCGGACGACTACCTGATCCACGTCTCTCTACATAGCCTGGAAAGTCCGCCCACGATGCCATTCGTCGACACGGTGCAATTCAGGGGCGATTCGTATCGCGAAGAACCGCCCTACGCCAATCTGAACCACATCGGCATGGCCTACGCCACCTACTCGACCACCGACCTCGATGGCGATTTCGCCTATCTCCAGTCGAAGGGCGTGGAATTTGTTTCGTCGCCAGCTACGGCGCCCAACGGTGAGCGGTTCGTGTTCCTGAAGGACCAGGACGGCGCTTTCCTGAAGTTGATCGAGACCGCCGAAGGAGAGGCGCCGACCCCTGGACCTAACCTGGTGCGGCTGGTGAACACGAACATGAACGTGGCTGATCTCGAGCGGTCGCGTGAGTTCTATCGACTGCTCGGGTTCACCGAATCTGCGCCCGGCTCCCAGGCTGGCTCCGGTGAGTTCGCCGCAGCCCACGGATTTGACGGCTCAATCGAGTTCGAAGGTGTGGACGTCAGTCTCGGTGAAGGTACCGACGGGGCAACGCTCCAGTTGCGGCAGTGGAAAAGCCCCCACGATGATGCGCCGCCCTATCCACCACCCGTCAATCACCTGGGCATCGATCGGATCAATTTCTACGTGAAAGATCTGACCGCGGCCATAAAAACGATGAATGAGCTTGGTTTTGAGCAGTTGGGCCCGATTGGCGGCGCCCCCGAAATCGGCATAGTGTTCTTTTTTGACCCCGACGGCATTAAAGTTCAGCTTGCCGGGCCGCAGACTAGCTAGGGGTCGAACAGAAACCAACTGGACAAGAAACATCGTGAACATCGAACGGCTGAGGCTGTATCACTTCCCGGCCACCCGAAGCGCTCGGGTGAAGTGGCTGCTACATGAGCTGATGGACGAGTCGGAATTCGACGTCCAACTGGTAGAGCTCTACGAGCTCGCACAGTACAGCGAGTCCTATCGGAAGATGAACCCCAATCACAACGTGCCAATGCTGGACATTACGACCAGCGACGGCCAGACCCGGACCATGCTCGAAAGCGGCGCCATGGTGACGTTTCTGGCAGATCTATACCCGGAAAAGAGGTTGGCGCCCGCGATTGACTCGGCGCTCCGCGTTGACTATCTGCAGATGCTGTACTTCGGCTGCTCGTGGATGGACATGATGCTGTGGCAGATCCGGGTGCATACGCATCTGTTACCGGACGACCAGAAAGACCAGCGGACCATCGATCGCTACGAGGAAAAATTCCGCGGTGAAGTGGAACCGCAGCTGGCCGAACGGTTGGAACGGTACGAGTTCATTCTGGGAAACGAGTTTTCAGCCGCCGACTGCGTCATGGGACAGAACGTCATGTGGGCACGAGCGTACGGCCTGTGTCAGCCGGAAATTTTCAGCCGATACATATCAGACTTCTCCAAGCGGCCCGCGTTCATCAAGGCCTACTCGGATGCGAAGAATTTCAAGCTGCAGCCACCGAGCAGACCGAACCCGGGCTGACCCCACCCGCGCATGTTCAGTCCGGCAGGCCGAGTATCCTCTTGGCAACGATATTCAGCTGCACCTCGGACGTGCCGCCTTCGATGGAGTTCGCCTTTGACCGCAGCCACGCGCGGGTGGCGTCCAGCTCCCGCGCGTCGAACGCCTCGCCTTCCCAGCCCAGCCCGCGAGTGCCCATCACGGACAGCATCAGCTCGTAGCGCCCCTTGTTCTGCTCGGTGCCGTAGTACTTGAACATGGACGACAGCGCGCCCGGCGCCACCCCGGCTGCGGTTTCCTCGCCGGAGCGTTTCATGGTGAGACCAAATGCGCGGTCGTTCATCCTGTGGCGGAGGATGGCGGCGCGCAGCGTCGGGTCGACGATGCGTCCGCCGTCTGAACCCGCGTAATCGATCGCCAGTTCCTCCAGCGTCGTCACCTTCTGACTGCCACCGCCGATGCCCCCGATGGACGTTCGCTCGTACTGCAGCAGCCGCTTCGCAACGGTCCAGCCGTTATTCACTTCGCCTACCACGTTGCGTCGGGGCACCCGGACATTGTCGAAGAAGGTCTCGCAGAACGGCGACAGCCCGCTGATGAGCAGGATCGGTTTGACGGACACGCCCGGGGTGTTCATGTCGAACAGGATGAAGGTAATACCCTGATGCTTTGACGCGTTGGGATCCGTGCGCACCAGGCAGAACATCCAGTCTGCTTTGTCGGCGCCGGAGGTCCAGATCTTCTGTCCGTTGATGACGTAGTCGTCACCCTCCTCCACGGCAGAGGTGCGCAGGCTCGCCAGGTCGGAACCGGCGTTGGGCTCGCTGTAACCCTGACACCACCAGATGTCACCGTTGGCAATCTTCGGCAGGTGCTCGGCCTTCTGCGCTTCGGTACCGTACTCCAACAGGGCCGGCCCGATCATGCTGATGCCCATGCCCAGCAAGGGGGGACGCGCATTGATGCGGCGCAGCTCCGACTGCAGCACCTGGTTTTCTTCTTTGCTGAGCCCCGCGCCGCCGAGCTCTCTGGGCCACATGGGAACGGTAAAGCCGCGCTCCGCCATGCGCGACATCCACACCCGGGTATCCGGGTTCGAATACACGGCTCGCTGGCCGCCGCCCGGATATTCCTCCGCTGGCATGGGCGTGCGCATGCTGGCCGGGCAGTTGTCTTCCAGCCAGTTTCGCAGATCCGTACGGAAAGCTTCCAGCGAGATGGTCATGGCGTGGTCTGCTCCGCTTTGATGATCGAGGCGATTCTAGCAGACGCCCGGGCGCGCGCTCCGCAGCCACTTGTGGAACCATTGTCATCCAACGGCAGAGCGTTCAGTATCCTTGCCGAGGGGAGGTACCATGAGCAACGATCAGCGCGATTTCGGTTTCCACACCCGGTCTGTGCACGCCGGCAGCCGACCGGATGCCACCACCGGCGCACGCGCCCTGCCCATCTTTCAGACCTCCAGCTATGTCTTCGAAGACGCGGAATCCGCTGCCGCCTACTTCAACCTGCAGGAGTACGGCAACACCTACTCGCGCATCATGAATCCCACGGTGGCCGCGTTCGAAGAGCGCCTGGCGAATCTGGAGGGCGGCGCTGGCGCCGTGGGCTTCGCCAGCGGGCTGGCGGCGCAATCGGCCGCATTTTTCACCCTGCTGGAACCCGGCGATCACGTAGTGGCTTCCGCAGCCCTGTACGGGGGCAGCGTCACCCAGCTCAAGCATCTGTTCCGCAAGCTGTCCATCGGCCTCACCTTCGTTGACCCGGACGACCTGGAGAACTGGCGGGCGGGCATCACAGAGCAGACCAAGCTGCTGTTCGCCGAGACCATCGGCAATCCTGGCGGCAACGTGCTCGACATCGAAGCGGTTGCAGCGCTCGCCCACGACCACGGCACTCCGCTGATGGTGGATAACACCTTCGCCACGCCCTACCTGTGTCGGGCCATGGACTGGGGCGCGGACATCGTGGTGCACTCCGCCACCAAGTTCATCGGTGGCCACGGCACCAGCATCGGTGGCGCGGTGGTGGACTCCGGTGAGTTCGACTGGTCCAACGGGCGCTTCCCGGTGATCGCCAACCCCTCGCCCGCCTACCACGGCCTCGCCTTTCACGAGACCTTCGGCACTTACGGCTACCTCATGAAGCTGCGTTCGGAAACCCTGCGCGACCTGGGCGCGGCCATGAGCCCTTTCAACGCCTTTCTGTTCGCCCAGGGCCTGGAAACGCTGCCGCTGCGAATGCGCCAGCACGTTGCCAATGCCCTCGCGGTCGCCGACTTTCTATCGACTCGGGACCAGGTGCGCAGCGTCCGTCATCCGGGGCTGCCCAACAGTCCTTATGCAGAACGGGTAGCCAAGTACCTGCCCCGCGGCGCGGGCGCCGTTTTCTGTTTCGACCTCCATGGCGGCCGCGACGCGGGCAGGGAATTCATCGCGGCGCTGAACCTGTTCTCCCACCTGGCCAACGTTGGCGACGCCAAAAGCCTGGTGATTCATCCCGCCAGCACCACGCACCGCCAGCTCTCGGACGACGAGCTTTCAGCAGCCGGGATCGGTCCAGGCACCATCCGGCTTTCCATCGGCATCGAAGATGCGGAAGATCTGATCTGGGATCTGGAGCAGGGCCTTGCCGCCATCCGGCCGCGGGGCCGACAGGTCTGAGGAGAAAAAGGCCATGCGCGGCGAAAATTATCAGGACCCGAAAGTCATCCAGGACGCGCTGAGCGAGCGCCGCATCGCCATCGTAGGCCTTTCCAGCAACGAGCTGCGCGCCAGTCACTTCGTCGGCTTCTACATGCAGCGCCACGGCTATCAGATCGTTCCCGTCAACCCGCGGGAATCCGAAGTGCTGGGCGAAGCCAGCTATCCGTCGCTGGCGGACGTACCCGAACCCGCCGGCGTGGTGGACGTTTTCCGCGACCCGGCCGCCGTGCCCGCCATTGCCCGCGAGGCGGTGGCCATGGGCGCGAAGTATCTCTGGCTGCAGTACGGGGTGATCAGCGAGGAAGGGGTCAGCATCGCGCTGGACGGTGGCATGCAGGTCATCGTGGACCGCTGCATGAAGGTGGAGCACGCCCGCTACCGCGGGCGCATGCACTGGCTGGGGTTCAACACCGAGGTCATCTCGGCAAATCGCAAGCCCGGCTGACGCGCCACAAAGCCTTGCCCGCTCAGCCCACGGGCTCAGTGCCCGGCCAGCGGCCCCACCACGTGCTCGGCAAACAGCTCCAGCTGCTCGACGTCCGCACCCTGAATCACGATATAGCTGACACCCGTATCCTCGCGGCGCTTCTCCAAGGTATCGATGATGGCGCTGGCGGAACCCACCAGAACCAGCGGCAGGTCTGCAACCTGATCCTCCGGCAAACCGGTGTTCGCACTGATCATCTGCAGCACCGGCCCCGGATCGTCAGTAACCGTCGTAAAGAAAACCAGTGCGTTGAGCTCGATATCGTCGAAGTCGCGGCCCGCCGCCTCGGCGGCGGCGCGCACCCAGCCGAGCTTTTCCTGAACCCGCTCGGGGGTAAGATCCAGCGGCGTCTCGGCGGTGATACGGCCTTCCGGAATCTTCGGGTTGATGCCGACGATGTCCGCATGCCTGCCCGCCACGGTGAGCAGCTTGCGCCCGCCGCCGCCGATCAGAATAGGCGGCGCGGCTTTCGGATCAAGACCGATACTGAGAGGAATGTCATCAACCTGGTAGTGGCATCCGGAAAAGGTCGTCGTCTCGCCCGACCACATGCCCCGAATGATGGTCAACGCCTCCTCGAGCCGCTCGATGCGCACGCTGGGCCGGTCATAGGCCATACCCGCCCAGCGGTAATCCTCCTCCATCCAGCCGGCGCCCAGGCCAAACTCGTGGCGGCCCTGAGACATGACCTGCAGCGTGGCAGCCTGACGGGCATAGATGACGGGATGCCGGTAGTCGATTCCATAGACCAACGTGCCGACCTTGAGCGATTTCGTCACCGCCGCAACCCCACCGAGCATCGTGGTGGGGTCCCACAACCCGGCAGAGAAGTGATCCGGCACGAACACGGTGGAGTAACCCAGAGATTCGATGTGGCGCGCCTGCGCCTGCCAACCATCGGCGGGCAGATTAGACAGCTGCACGCCAAAGCGGAAGGGATGTTTGCTCATGAGATCGATCCTTGTTGAGTGGTTTGTTAACGGCCGGACAACGCGTCGCTCGCGCCGACCATCAGCGCAGCCCGGCTTCGTCCCGCACCGCGGCGCAGAAGGCGCCCACCGCCTCCCGCAGATCACGCCGGCGCTGGTCGCCGACGCTTTCGCTGAAGCAGAAGGAAAGCCGCAGCTGATCGTAGCCGGCGCCCGGATCCCGCTCGCGGGCGTCCTGCGGGTAGAAATCGTACATGGGGATCACCACCACGCCGTGCTCGGCCACCAGTCGGCTGACGAACGCGTCATCGGTGCGAACCGGCAGAGCGCCGTTCTGCTTCAGGAACGAGAACACGGTGAAGAAGCCGGCATCCGGGTCCGTCCAGTGAAACAGCTCTGGATAGTCGCCAAGGCCGTGGGCCAGGCCGTCCATCATGATCTGCCGGTTCTCCCGGTAAACGGCCAGCTTGCCTTCGGCGACCGGCCACAGCGAGCGGCGCTCGGAAAAATCCACCTCGTGCAGCAGCGCCTCAAAGCCGCGCAGCGCGCCCGGGTTCTGGAACAGTATGTCTGCGCTGGACTCGATGAGCACCAGCTCGGTCAACGAGGCTTCTTCGTCTCCGCTGATGGCGAGCGTCGCCTCGCTGTAGAGAAACCCGACCCTCGGCCCGGGAAAACCAATCTTGGAACCGGTGAACAGATGCACGGTCTGCTCCGGCGCCATGGCGATGAAGGGACGGGCACGATCTTCGGCTTTCGCATAGTTGATATAGAGATAGGGCGCGTCTTCCAGGATGAGCACGCCCTCCTCCCGTGCCACCGCCAGCACCGCCTCGCGTCGCGCCTGGCTGAAAGAGAACCCTGCCGGATTGTGGCCGTCGGGAATGGTGTAGTAGAAGGGCACATCGAAGCCGGCAGCCCGTGCCGCTCTGATCTGCGCGCGCAGCCGGTCCACCAGCGGACCCTGCTCATCCATCTCGACGCTGAATATCTGCGCATGGGCGGCCAGCTCTGCACGGGCGAGAAAGCCCGCGTAGGTAGGGGCGTCGGTAATGTAAGCCAGTGGTGTCCCCGGCCGCTCGAACAACGAGCACATGAGGCTGATGCCGCCGGAGGCGCCAACCGTCGGTACCAGGCGCTGAGGATCCAGGCCGACGCCCCAGTCAGCGCCGTAGACGCGAGCGAAACTCTCCCGGGTGGGAAGCGGGCCCAGGGTATCCGTGTAGGAAAACGACTCCCGCAGATGCTCGGGTACCGCCGCAGGATCGTTCAGGCCCTCGGCCTGCTCCAGATGCTGAAAGTAGGCGGCCTGATGGGCAAGAAAGCCACGCGGATCCGTCACTTCCGGATGCGGATAGCCCGCACCGAGGTGATGGATCTTCAGCCCCCGGTCCTGCGCCAGCTTGCGCAGGCCGGGCAGAGACGCCGCCATTTTCCGGGTGACCGACACGGCCTGGCGCCGGACGTGAGGAGCATTGAGATTGGCCATGAGTCGCTCGCGGAGTCTGCTGTGGGAGGACCGCGTACTTTACGCCATCGAGCGGCTGGAGGTCAGCGCTGTTGAAGCTTGCGGTAGCTGTCCAGCCGGCGGTGATCCAGCTCGCCGGCCGCAATGGCCGCCTGCACCGCGCATCCGGGTTCCCGCAGGTGCTGGCAGTTGCGAAACCGGCACTGCTCGCCGATCTCCTCAATATCAACGAAGAGCGCCTGCACGCCGTCGTCCCCTTCCGTCAGAGACAGCTCACGCATGCCGGGGTTGTCCACCACCAGGCCACCCTGAGGCAACCGATGCAGCGACCGATGGGTGGTTGTATGTCGACCTTTCGCATCGTCCTCGCGGACGTCCTGGGTCAGCTGGACCCGGGCACCCGAAAGCGTGTTGACCAGGGTGGACTTACCCACACCGGATGAACCCAGCAGGGCAACGGTCTGCCCCTCGCCGCACCAGCACTTCACCCCCGACAGCGTGCGCGCGTCGCGGGCATCCACCACTTCGAGGTCCAGATCCGTCTTCAACGCCCGAACGGCCTCAGCGTAGGCGTCCGGATCCGCCACCTGATCACCCTTGGTCAGCACCACCACGGGCTTCACCCCTGCCTCCAGGGCCAGCGCCAGGTAGCGCTCGATGCGCGCGGGGTTGAACTCCTCGTTGCAGCTGCTGACCAGAAACATGGTATCCACGTTGGCTGCCAGCAGCTGAACGTCGCGAGCCTTACCCGACGCAACCCGTTTGAGCAGACTTCTGCGTTCAAGCAGCCGCTCGATGCCGTTGCGCTGACGATTGAGCAGCACCCAGTCG
>CAMYJX010000079.1 GCA_947258825.1 uncultured Pseudomonadales bacterium | reverse complement strand
GGCGAAGCGGGGTTCGCCGATCGCGAAGGTGCGTTCGTCCAGGCGTTCGACGGTGAAGTAGTCGTCGACCCAACGCGCGCCGGGGCCTTCCTCCGAGGGAGCCAGCAGGCCGGGCGGATCCTGGAGCGCGAACGCCTGGATGACGAGCATGCGGCGCTCGGCGAAGCCCCAGGCCAGGAGCAGCAATGCCAGCGCCAGGGCGGCCCCGCGCAGTCTCAAGAGCCGCCCCCGATGGGTCGGTACTGGATCGGCGAGGACCAGGCCCGCTCCTGGATCGTCTTCGGAAGATCGGAGCGCGGAGACACGCCCTCGCGCAGCGCGTCCCAGGTGGACCAGCGGCAGGTGGGGTTCTCCAGCACGCGGATGTAGTAGAAGGCCGGCTGCAGCGGATCGAAGTCCGGATCCTCCCAGGTCGTGCTCAGCTGGCCTGAGCCGACGCTGGGGCTGATGGCGCAGCTGCCAAGGTCGACGCTGGCGCCGTTGTCCGGACAGCGCCAGGTTTCGGGGTCCGGGGTCAGACCATCGGAACAGGCGATGTCGTAAACGCGCTCCCGCGCCTCATCCTCCTCCAGCCAGCCTTTGATGATCTGCAGGCGCTGCAGCGGGGCGCTGTCGGGATCGCGCCGTGCAGACGCCGCAAAACGCGGTGACCCGTCGCCCGGCAGCAGGTCCCCGCCCATGGGCACGCCGTTGGCGTAGCCTCGCTCTGCCCCCTGAGGATCTTCCCCTGACGCGTCCGCAAGGTTGAACCGGGCGAAAAGACGCACCACGATTCGGGGGCCGCTGGTGGCAAAAGCTTCTTTACGGCGCAAGGCGGCGTAGATGGATGCGCGGGTGTTTTCTTCAGCCCACACGCCGGCAATGCCGGACGCGCTCCAGAGATCGTAGTACACCTTGTTGTAGCTGTTGCCATCGGCGTCCGGCTGGTCGAGGGGCACGGACCCGCGCAGCTGCGGGGTGGCGTCCAGCAGCCCGACCTTGCCGAAGTACTTGTCCTCTTCGACAGGGGCAGCCCCCGTGTGGGTATCACTGGCCCCCACCAGCCCGAACTGGAAAGGGTTGAAACCGCCGGCCGCCTCCATCGCGATGCCGTTGAGCAACGCCTGCCGTACGTAGCTGCCGCTCACCTCGCTCGGCTGCCAGCTGGCGACGCGATAGGGGGTGATCTCGAAATCGGCCCAGCCGTCTTCCGGCGACAGCAGCGGATGGGTATCCGAGGTGCCTTTGATCTGAGTGATTTCCACCAGCGGCTCGTTGCGCAGGCGCACCTCGGCGTAGGCGGCGTCCAGCGCCTTTCCGGACCAGTCCTGCAGGGCAAACATCTGCCCGTTGGAGCCGTTGGAGTTGTGGGGAATGGCCAGGGCTTCGATGCCCCGGTCGCGCAGGTCATCCATCCAGACCCAGAGATCTTCGGGATTCATGGAGTCCAGGCGGCTGAACGGGACTTCGGGTGCTTGGGCTCCCTGAAAGATGACGTTGCGATGCAGGTTCTGCTGGTCGGGCCCGGAGGTGTACTCGTAAGCGACGAAGGTGCTGAAGCTGCCGGGGTCGTTGTGCCGTTCCGCGGCGGATTGAATGTTCTCCCAGGCAGACCTGACCGTGCTCAGATCCAGCAGCTCGTTGTCTTCCCCCGACTGCAGAAAAGGGCGCATGTTGAGAAACGCCTCCCGTCGTTCTGCAAGGGTCTCCGCGTTGCTGAACGCTTTGGCAATGGGGTGCGCGGCGGTGCTGCCTTTGCCTTCCGACCAGGCGGGCAGGTTCCCCAGGAACATGGCGTGGTCGGTGACCGCGTAGAAGTCCAGCGGCGTGCGCAGCTGCACGCTGAAACCCGCCGGATGCTCGATGGCTTCGCCCCTGGCGTACTCATAGGCGTCGTCGGGGGTCGTGCGGGTGCCGAAGAGAAAGGCGTCGAACGAGTAGTAGGTGTGAACGTGCAGGTCGCCGAACAGGGGACGACGGGCTGTTGGTTCGCTCAGGGCTGTCGGTTCGTTTACGGCTGACGGTTGGCTGGCGACATCTGCGCGCTGGTTCGGTGCCGGAGCCTCGGGGGTCATCGGGACGGAGGCTTCCGGTTCGGCAGCATCCCGCTCGCAGCCGGATGCGAGGAGCGCGAGGACGATGAGCGCCAGTCTGTACATAGCTCCCGACCCTGTTTTGGTGGATGATGTTCAGGTTAACGCAGATGGCGTGCCGACTCATCCGCCAGGGCTCGGGCACTCGGCGGCTGGGCGCATGGGGCAATGATGGGAGAAGCTGGCCGGAGAAGCTGGCCGGAGAAGCTGGCCGGAGAAGATAGTGGGAGAAAGTGCTATGTCGGGTTACCAGCACATCGAAGTTCAGCCGGTCAGCAACGCTCTGGGGGCGGCGGTGGTCGGCATCGATCTTTCGCAGTCGCTTCCGGAGCCCGCGCTGGGTGAGCTTCGCCAGGCGTTCGCCGACTACGGGGTGCTGTTCTTCCACGATCAGGAGCTGACCCCGGAGGCGCACGTGGCCTTTGCCCGTTGCTGGGGTGAAGTCAATATCAACCGCTTCTTCACGCCCGTGGCCGGGTATCCCATGATCGCTGAGGTTCGCAAGGAGCCCGAGCAGCGGACCAATATCGGTGGAGGCTGGCACACGGATCATTCCTATGACCAGATCCCGGCGCTGGGATCGCTGCTTTATGCCCGTGAGGTGCCGGAGCGAGGTGGCGACACGCTGTTCGCCAGCATGTACCGGGCTTTCGATGCGCTGTCGCCGGGCATGCAGAAGATGCTGCTCGGGATGAACGCCGTGCACTCCAGCCGGCACGTGTTCGGGGCGGGGGCCAATCGTCCGGCAGACCTTGCGCAGCGCCTGGGGAACAACGAGCTCGCCACCCAGGACGCGGTGCACCCGGTGGTGATCACCCACCCGCTGTCAGGACGGAAGGCCCTGTACGTCAATCCGGGCTTTACCGTTTGCTTCGAGGGTTGGACGGCGGAGGAGTCGCAGCCGCTGCTGGAGTATCTGTATCGCCACGCGTCGCGGCCGGAATTCGTGTACCGCTTCAGCTGGCGCCCGGGTTCCCTGGCTTTCTGGGACAACCGCGCTACCTGGCACTATGCGGTGAATGATTATCAGGGCGAGCGCCGGTTACTGCACCGCATTACGGTTGAAGGCGAGGCGTTTTAGCCCCGCCGGGATCCTCTGATCCAACCCTCGGGATATCTTCAGGAAAGAAACGCAAATGCCAGACCGCCCGCGACGGCGCCGACGAAGCCGTTTCTGACCAGCCGCTCGCGGTCCACCGGGTTCAGTGATTCCCTCGGCGACATGCCCTGCAGCGAACGGACAATTACCGGGGCTTCGGTAACGGTTGCGAAGACGGCGAAGCCGAAGGCACCGGCGATCAGCGCGATGCGGCCGGGGCTGTCCATGGGCAGCGCCAGGAACAGCAGCAGCACCACGGACCAGTGGGCCAAGTTGCCGCCAATGCTCATGGCGTTGAACTGTCGGCTGTCGTTGGCCTCCATGTCGTAGCGAAAGCGCAGCAGCGACAGCGCGTCGGTTCGGACCAGCCGAGCGTTGGCATCCTTCAACCGCGCGCCGGCGTAGTGGCCCCACTCGTGACCCAGAGCCGCCAGCGCCAGCCCCACCAGAATGCCGTCGACGATGGCGAGGGAGCTGGCGAACTCCAGGCCGGTCAGCAGGTACCAGGCGTCAGCGGCAGCCCACAGAGACAGCGCCGCGGCAACCAGCGCCAGGTCGCGGAAGGCCACGTTGCCGAGCTTTACCGGTTTCTTCTGTGACTCGGCAGAGGCTTTGGCCGGATCTTTGACCGGCGCTTTCGACGGCGTTTTTGCTGTCGCCCGTGCAGGCGCTTTGCTCTCGGCTTTCACCTTGCGTTTGCGGGCAGGTTTTGCTTGCTCGGCCATGGTTGTTCGTTCCCTGGGTCCTTTCCGGTTACCGCAAGTCTAGCACTTACTGGCCCCACACCCGTGTGGGCCCACGCCCGTGTGGGCGCATACCCGTGCGAGTTCAGGCAGGCTCAGCCGCTCAATTCCTCGCGACCGCGGAAGTGGTCCAAGGCCTCCGGGTTGGCCAGCGCGGAGGTATTTTTTACCGGGCGCTGGTGAATGACGTCGCGAACGGCCAGCTCCACGATCTTGCCGCTCAGGGTGCGGGGGATTTCCGGCACCGCCAGGATGATCTCAGGCACGTGGCGCGGCGAGGCGTTGCGCCGGATCCGATCTCGAATCGCGTTGCGGAGCTTGTCGTCGAGGTCTGCGCCTGGCTGCATCACGACGAACAGAACGATCCGGACATCATCCTGCCATTCCTGGCCGACGCAGATGGCCTCCTGAAACTCCTCGATCTGCTCCACCTGGCGGTAAATCTCGGCGGTGCCGATGCGCACGCCGCCGGGATTGAGGACAGCGTCGCTGCGACCGTGAATGATGTAGCCGCCGTGGGCCGTGATCTCGGCGAAGTCGCCGTGGGCCCAGACGCCGGGGAAACGCGAGAAGTAGGCGTCGTGAAACTTCTCGCCGCCGGGATCGTTCCAGAACCCTACGGGGCAGGAGGGGAAGGCGGTTTTGCAGACCAGTTCGCCTTTCCCGCCACGCAGCGGATGGCCGGCGTCGTCCCAGACGTCCACGTCCATGCCCAGTCCCGCGCACTGGATCTCTCCTTCCCACACCGGCAGGGTCGGCGCGCCCAGCACGAAGCAGGAAATCAGATCGGTGCCGCCGGAAATAGAGGCAAGGTGCAGATCCTGCTTGATATCGCGGTAGACATAGCGGAAACCTTCCTGGGCCAGCGGCGAGCCGGTGGACAGCAGCGCGCGCACCCTGGACAGGTCATGTCGGCTGCCGGGCGCATAGCCGGCCTTCTCCAGCGCCGAGAGGTACTTGGCGCTGGTGCCGAACACGGTGACGCCTTCGTCTTCCGCCAGGGACCAGAGGGTTTCGGGCCCGGGATGAAAGGGCGAGCCGTCGTAGAGCACCAGGGTGCAGCCTGTGGCCAGTGCCGACGCCAGCCAGTTCCACATCATCCAGCCGCAGGTGGTGAAGAAGAACAGGCGATCCTGTCGGTGCAGGTCGACGTGCAGCTGATGCTCCTTCAGGTGCTGCAGCAGGGTGCCACCAACGCCGTGGACGATGCACTTGGGTTTTCCCGTGGTTCCCGACGAGTAAAGCACGTACAGCGGGCTGTCGAACGGCTGGGGCGTGAATGTCAGCGCGACCGGCGGACGCTTCAGCAGCGAGTCGAAGGTTTCGGCGTCGTCGGGCGCTTCGTCGATGAGCGTGACCCAGACGACCTGCTTGATGGAGCTGACCTGGGCCTCCACTTCCTGAACCTTGGCGACGGTGGACAGCCGTTTGCCGTTGTAGTGGTAGCCGTCGCAGGCGAACAGAACTCTGGGCTCGATCTGGCCGAAGCGATCGAGCGCGCCCGAGGCGCCGAAATCGGGTGAGCAGGATGACCAGACTGCGCCGAGGCTGGCGGTTGCCAGCATGGCCACGACGGCCTCAGGCACGTTGGGCAGCCAGCCGGCGACCCGATCGCCGGGCTTCACGCCGAGCTCCACAAGGCGGGCGGCCACCTGTGCCGTCTGGTCGTGCAGTTGCCGGTAGGTGAGCTGTCGGCGGGCGCCGGTCTCCAGAACCGAGATCAGGGCGACCTGATCGTCCCGATAGCGCAGCAGGTTGGCGGCAAAGTTGAGCCGGGCGCCGGGAAACCAGGTGGCGCCGGGTAACTGGTCCAGGTTGCGCACTGGCGCCTCGAAAGGGGTTTCCGCAACGATGTCGGCGTAGTCCCAGAACGCGGCCCAGAACGCCCCCGGATCGGCGACGGACCAGCGATGCAGGCTGGCATAGTCGGGAAATTCAGTCCCGGCAGCGGCCTGGGCGCGGGTCGTGAACCGTGCGAGATGGCTGGACGCTGCCGCTGCGGGATCCGGCTGCCACAGCGGTCGTCCGGTCATCGCACCTGGCGGAAGCAGTCGCGCAGTTCCTTCACGAACAGCTCAGGCTGCTCGAAGGCTGCAAAATGACCGCCTTTTTCCAGCTCGTTCCAGTGGATGATGTTTTTGTAGCGGCTCTGCGCCCAGCGCTGCGAGCAGACGAAGATCTCTTTCGGGAAGATGCTGCAGCCGGTGGGTATGGTTACTTCCCCGGCGCTGAAGGAACCGAAGCTTTCCCAGTACAGGCGCGCCGATGACGCCCCGCTGGCGGTGAGCCAGTAGAGCATGATGTTGTCCAGCATCTCGTCCCGACCCAGGGCGTTTTCCGGGTGGCCGTCGCAGTCGGTCCAGGCCCAGAACTTTTCCATGATCCAGGCCATCTGGCCGACGGGTGAATCCACCAGGCTGTAACCGACGGTCTGTGGGCGGGTGCTCTGCTCCTTGGAGTAGCCGGAGTCCCAGTCCTGATAGTGCTTCATGCCGGCGAGGCCCTGCTTCTCGATCTCCAGCAGGTCGTCCATGGTGTCCGGGTCGGGGCGGGCAGAAACCATGTTCACGTGGATGGCCTTGCAGTGGTCGGTGTCCTGAATGCCGATGGCCGTGGTCACCGCGGACCCCCAGTCGCCGCCCTGGGCCACGTAACTGTCGTAGCCCAGCCGGCTCATCAGCGCCGCCCAGGTGTCGGCGATCTTCTCTACCCCCCAACCGGGGGACGCCGGCTTGTCGGAGAACCCGTAGCCGGGCAGGGCTGGGCACACCACGTGGAAGGCGTCCGCGGGGTCACCGCCGTGGCTGGCGGGATCGGCCAGGGGGCCAATCACCTTCAGGAAATCGACGATGGACCCGGGCCAGCCGTGGGTCATCACCAGCGGCAGGGCGTCCTCCTGTGGCGAGCGGACGTGCAGGAAGTGGATGCCCAGATCGTTGAGGGTGGTCTTGAAACCTGGAAAGCCGTTCAGCTGCGCTTCGGCCCGACGCCAGTCGTACTGGTTCTGCCAGTACTCCTTGAGCTCCTGCACGTAGGCCAGGGGCACGCCCTGACTCCAGTCGCCGGGGGTTTCCTGCTCCGGAAAGCGAGTCAGCGCCAGGCGTTGTTTGAGGTCGTCCAGCTCGCGCTCCGGGATCTCGATGCGAAAGGGGGTGATCTCGCTCATGGTTGCTTCCTTTTGAAAATCGATGTTGTCGGGTGCCGCTCAGATAGACGCGCAGATGTGGCCGCCGTCCACGACCACCACCGACCCGGTCATGTAGCTGGAGGCATCCGAAGCCAGCAGCAGTATCGGCCCGTCCAGGTCGCTGAACTCGCCGAAGCGACGCATGGGTATGCCCTTCATGAACTCGGGCGCTTTATCGCTTTCCAGCAGCACGCGGCTGACGTCGGTGAGGATGTATCCCGGCGCCAGCGCGTTCACCCGTATCCGGTACTTGGCGGCTTCCAGGGCCAGCACTTCGGTCATTCGCGTGAGCCCGCCTTTGGAGACCACGTACGGGAACTGGCCCTTCATGGCGCGGGTGTCGGTGATGGAGGAGATGTTGATGATGTTGCCGCCGGGTTGCGCGTTCTTCACTACCCGCTCGGTGTAGAACTTGGCCATGAGCCAGGCGCTCTTGAGGTTGGTCTCCATTACGAAGTCCCAGTCCTCTTCGTCGATCATCATGTAGGTCTTCGCGCCCGCTTCCCCGCCCGCGTTGTTGATCACCACGTCGATGGGCCCGTAGGCATTTTCAGCGGCATCCAGAAAGCTCTGCATGCTGTCCGCGTTGCGAACGTCCAGCTTCGCGCCGAGGGCCTCACCACCGGCCGCCTTGATCTCGTCCACACACTCCTGGACCTTGTCGGTGCGGCGCGCGCCCAGCACCACCCTGGCGCCCGCTTCTGCAAGCACGGTGGAGAAGTGACGGCCAAAACCGGATGAAGCGCCGGTGATGACGATGTGTTTGTTGTCGAGTCTGAGTCGATCCACTTAGCTTCCCCCGCTGACGCGCAGGGACACACCCTGCGAAACTGCAGGGAATCGTAACGGGAACCTCAGATGGCTACCAGCCTTGTGCGCGCAGTGCCTGCGGTGAGCCGGTGTCAGTCCTTCAGCGTGCCGTTGAGTCGGAACGCGACTTCCCCGATTGGCATCTGCATGACCGCGGTTTTGCCCTCATTGCGGAAGCTGACTCGCGCCAGCCCCGACTCTTCATCCACTTCCAGTACGTAGTGCAGCGCGTTCTTGTAGGTGAAGACCCGGCCGACGAGCCGGCTACCGATGGTTTCGATATATTCCCGCATGCTGGCGTTGAACGTCATTTGGGACTCCTTCGGGCGACAGACGGGTGGCAACAGACGGGCACAGTATTCGATTATTCCGCCGCAAATTCAGGGCCTGTTGGCCAGACTTACACTCGAATGACAAAAGCTTGTCATTGAGCGATGGTCGGAAACTCGGATAAACGCATGTGGAAACGTCGATGCCTGCTGCTGGCCATCCTGGGCGCTGTTCTCTGCGCTGGCTGCGTTCACCAGCAAAATCGCGCGCTCGACTGGTACCAGGCGGAGGTCGACCGTTCCGGGGACACACCTCGGCGCGACGCTGCAGTCGTAGAGGGCAGCGCTGGGTTCGCCGGGCTCTGGAGCTGGGACTGCTTCATCGTTTACCCCGCAAGAACCAAGCGGATGATATTGCGTCCTGGACCCGTCAGCGTCGCGGTATGGTGTGAAGTCGAGGGTTTGACCGACCGGCTGCACCGGGCCAGCTTCAGTTTCGATGCGGTTGCCGGCCACCGATACCGGGCAACAACCTTCATGTCTGCCTGCATACGACTGCGTGATATGGAGACGCGCACGATCGTCGCCCGCGCCAAAGAATGTCGCTAGACCTTTTTCGGGCGCGACTCAGGTCCAACAAAAGCTTGTGCAAGTCGTTTAGATTTTTGACTCAAGCTGTTGATAAATATAACTAAGATATGGCTAATTTCGGTCCGAGCCTGTTGCCCGGCGTCACCTCCCGCCGCCGATAGGATTTTCGCCGGGCGTGGCCGGCCTCGAGAAGTGGGGTTACTTCAGCAGGTTGAGGCTCTGCTCGATCAGTTCCATCCGTGGCGACCTGACCGGATATGCCGCATAGGCGGGACGATGAAAGACCGGCGCATCTTTGACCGCGTAGAGGAGGCCGGATTTCAAGTGTTCTGAAATCATGCGCATTGGCAGATAGGCACTGCCACCGAGCATCTGGATGTACTCCAGGGCTATCTTCGGCTGGGACACGCGGGTCATGGCCTCCGGCGCGTCGGGAAAGGCACGCCGGTGGTCAAGACCGTGGGAAAGGCCCCAATCAACGTAGACATAGCCGCCTGCAAATACCTGGTCGATGTTCAGACCGCTGAAGCTGGACACGCAGACGAATTCCAGGGTGGCGATCTCGCGAATCTGCAGGATGTCGAGTTGGGCTGGTTCCAGCATGATTGCCACATCCAGCGTGCCGTCAATCAATCGCCGGGTAAGGTAGTCGGGGGTCTGGGATTCGGCGATGACTGCCATCTCCGGGTAGGCCTGGCGCAGGGCGTGCAGCCACTGCTGCAGCAATACGTCCCACAGACGCAGGCTGCCGCCGATCACCATCTGCTCCGAGCCGGGTAGGGACACATCCTGCCGCGCAGCACGCCAGGCGGCGATCTGTCGTTCGGCATGGCGAATCAGCCGACCGCCCTCTGGCGTCAGACGCATTTCGCGGCGGCTGCGCTCGAACAGGCTCACACCCAACTGCTGCTCGAGAGATTTCAGACGACTGCTCACGGCCGCCTGGGTCAAGTGCAGCGCTTCTGCCGCTCGTCCAAAGTGCCGCGTGCGATTGAGCTCAAGAAATGTGCGAAGCAGCTCCAGGTCCATCGCAATCCATAAATAATTTTTTATATAATAGCAAAAAAATTTAGTTTTATTTATTAATTGGGTTCTTCTACTGTGCTGGATATTCGTGCCCCTACGAGGAGCACGTATCGATATTTTCCGATTACCCAAGGAGGTTTGTAATGGATGCCATATCGAGACCTACATTTCTTGCTCTGACGCTGGCGCTGCTGTGTCTGGCTACGATAGCCGTGGCAGCGGAAAACGATCTTCGCGCGACGCTGTTTGCTCAGACTGATGAAGCGTTGCGGGCTGCGAACGAGGCCCAGGCGAACGTGCTCGCGCCGAAGAACTATGCTGATGCTGCCGAACACTATCGGGACGCGGAAGCCAACTTGGAGCGCGGTCGGAGCATCGAAAGTATCAAGAAGGATCTGGACGCTGCGGCCCGATCGCTGCGCAAAGCCGTAGACGCGACCCGACTTGCCAACGTCACCTTCGCATCGACGATTCAAGCCCGCAACGATGCAGAAGATGCCAACGCGAAAACCTTTGCTGCGGAACAGTGGCGAAAAGCGGAAGAGAAGTTCGCATCTGCCGCCGGACGGCTTGAAGACGGTGACGTCAACTCCGCCCGCTCTCGAGGGGTTGATGCGGAAAATCTTTTCCGCGATGCAGAACTGGCTGCCATAAAGGCGAATTATCTTGATGAAGCCAAGCGTTTGATCGAGCAGGCGGATGACGACAGGGTTGAACGCTACGCGCCGAAGACGCTTACCAGCGCCCAAAGGCTGCTGGCCCAGGCGGAAAAGTCGCTCAACGAGAATCGCTACGACACCGATGAGCCACGCACGCTTGCCCGACAGGCCAAATATCAGGCCAAGCATGCGATCTATCTTGCTCAGGTGCTGAAGCCGGTTCGTGACAGGGATGTCAGTCTCGAAGACTTTGCGTTGAGCGGCGAGAAGCCTTTTGAACAGATAGCCGGCACGCTGGATATGGTGGCCGAACTGGATCAAGGTTTTGCCGGTCCGACTCAGGAGATCATCTCGAAGATAGAAGTGCTGCAATCAGGGGCTTACGAACTGAGCGAGACGCGCTCGCAGATTTATGATCTGGAACAGGAAATTCAACGGCTGGAAGGGCAATTGGGGACGCAATCTCAGCGTCTGGCAGCTCAGGAAGAGCGGCGTCGCCGCGTTCGCCAAGTGGAAGCAACGTTCGGCCCTGATGAGGCCCAGATCTTTACCCAGGGCCAGAACGTGCTGATTCGCCCGGTCGGGCTGGTGTTCGCTACCGGAAGCGATCAGATCCCAACCCGCTACTTTGAGATCCTCCGCAAGGTGCAGGATGCGGTTCGCGTGTTTCCCGACAGCGATATCGTTGTGGAAGGCCACACAGACTCGTTCGGCAGCGATGAGACCAACCTCAGGCTGTCGCAGAATCGGGCAATGTCGGTACGGGCGTATCTGCTTGCCAACATGCGTGGCCTGACGGATGCAGACATTCAGGCGGTGGGTTTCGGAGAGTCACGTCCGGTAGCCAACAATGAAACCCCTGAGGGACGAGCAAAGAATCGGCGGATTGATCTGGTGATCCGGCCTAAGATGGCCATCGCCGCGGTCGAAAACGAGTAGCCGAGTACCGCCGCCCGAGCGAAACCCGGTCCGATAGCATTCGGTGCCGGGTTTTCCCGCCCCGTCCTGACGTGCGCTCGGTAGCAGAAAATCTGCGAACATGGGGGCATGAGCGACCGGCGTCGTTGAAAGATGACGCAGGTAAGGCGAACGCGCCCCTGATTGGATCGGCAGAGCTTATGCAGTCGAGAAAGGAAAAATTCCGCGCCGACGTTGAACGCTTTGGCCTGCTGCGCGCCCTCCGGGCCCGGTTTATGCACCGGCTCCAGAAACGGTTTGGGGTTCACGTCTGCCGAGTGAAAACCCGCCCGCTTACCCATGCTCCGCCGGATCCGAACCTCCCGCCGGGAATGCGACTTTGCATGCTTGATAAAGATGCTCTGCTGAGCGCCTGCGAAGACGCCGCCCTGTCGCTGTCTAGCGAATTCGCGGAAGAAGCGCTAGAGCGAGGAGACGTATCGTTCGGCGCCCTTGATGGCGACAGGGTTGTCGCCTACGTCTGGCGGACCCTGACTGCAGCGCCCCATACCGACGGGTTATGGGTTCGAGTCGATAGGCCGTACCGCTATGGATATAAGGGTTTTGTTCATTCAGAGTATCGCGGCCGGCGTCTGGACCAGGCGCTGTCGTTCTATTCGGATGCGTACTTTCTGGAGCGTGGCTACACGCAGGACATCGGCTTTGTCGACACGCACAACCTGGCCAGCGTTGCCGCGGAAAAGCGCAAGGGCAACGTGCACATAGGCTACGCCGGTTATGTTCATTGGTTCGGTCGCTGCTTGCCGTTCCGCACCCCGGCGGTCAAACGGACCGGCTTCGAGTTCTTCACCCCTTCCTGAACAATCGCCCTGCAAATGCGCGGAGTGAGAGGATTTAGCTGGGCGTCACACGCTGGGCGTCACACGCTGGGCGTCACACGCTGGGCGTCACACGCTGGCCGCCACGCGGCGACGGCCCAGGGGCCTGCGGCTCGCTAGAGGCGAGCCGCGTCGGTCCAAACTCAAAGCCTTTGCTTCAGAGAATTGAGTTGGTCGGAGTGAGAGGATTTAGCTGGGCGTCACACGCTGGCCGCCACGCGGCGACGGCCCAGGGGCCTGCGGCTCG
>CAMYJX010000078.1:15007-27580 GCA_947258825.1 uncultured Pseudomonadales bacterium | reverse complement strand
TTTAAGCAGCGGCACGGCCGTTGTCGCCGTGTTGGCCGAAGACCAGGCTTGGCCAGCCGCGATCGGCAGCCAGCCAGGCCAGATCCACCTTGGCGTTGGCCGCTACGGGCCTTCCTACGGCTTCCAGAAGCGGAAGGTCGTCGCTGCTGTCGGAGTAAAAGAACGCGCTGGCCATATCCCCGCCCCGGTTTCCGACGAACCGTTCAGCGGCCACCCGTTTAGCCGCGCCGAAACAGGCGGTCGCCTCGCCTGTTATGTGGCCATCGCGAACTTCCAGCTCCGTGCAGAAAATGTGATCAACACCCAGATCACGGGCGATGGGAACCGCCTGATAGCGCGTCGCCGAAGTGACCATGACGATGGCATGCTGCTTGCGCCGATGCATTTCGATCAACGTTCGGGCCTCCTGATAGATCAACCCTTGCACCCGTCGACGAAACGCTCGCTCGCCTATATCGGTCATTTCCTGCTCGCTCACCCCGGCCAGGTCGCGGACGGTGGTTTGCAGAAGCTCGTAAACGTCCGTCCGACCCAGGCCGTAGCCGACGAAGGAACCGGCCTGAGAGAGCATGCGACGCATGGAGAGCGAACGGCTCCGCAGGCGCTCAAACGCAAACGCCGTTACGGAGTAACCGGAGATCAACGTACGGTCCAGATCGAAAAACGCCACGGCACCGACATCTGCAGGACTCTCGGCGAGGCCGGAGAGATAGCCGGCAAAGTCCGTCGATGGCGGCTTCGATTTCTTGGTGAATGGCCGTGTGATCTTCAGACCCATGACTGCGGCTCTGCTGAAGCGCTCCCACACGCCGGGCATACGCTCATGGGCCCGGGCCATGCCGGCACTACGGCAGGGCGCACGCCGACTCCACGTCCGCCATCTCACCCGCGCTCAAGGGCCCGTCCGTTTCAGCCGCCAGACATTCCCGGAGCTCCTTCCGGTTTTTCACCCCGAGCACAACGGTATCGACCAGAGGCATGGAGAGCGCGTAGCGGTGGGCAAGGCGGGCCGGGGTAAGGCCCCAGCGCCCGGCCAGGTCGCGGAAACCGGCGGCACGGTGATAATCGGCCAGGTCCTGGCCCTGAGACAGCTCGCGATCGAAGCCATCGGTCAGGGCGCCCGCTTGGACGGCTCGAATCCCCATGACGCCTACACCGGAGCGGGCCGCCGCTGCAATGAGCGTCCTGGGCTCCGCCGGCTCGGGGAAGCGTTGCATGTCTCCCGCCGAATCGAGGCAGTTGGCGACGCACTGCACCGCTGCGGGTCTCGGCTCGGTCATCAGCGCCTCCCGGATCGTCGCTGGCAACCCCACACCGGTAATGCCCCAGGCGCCGATGAGGCCATCGGCTCGCAACGATTCGAAAGCGGGTATCACCCGCTCCCTGTACAGCGTCCAACGGGTCGCAAAACGGTCCTGCAGGTCGGGCTCGGGATAAATGTAGTCATCGGGAATGATGTTGGAGTGCAGAAACAGCAGATCGACCTGATCTGAGCGCAAAGCTTCCAGGGAACGCTGGAGGCGACGATGGATGGTCGCCTCGATGTCTTCTGCTGGCGGGCTGCCCAGCTGACACTTGGTCGTAACTCGCACGCCAGCGGGAAGCGTGCCGCCGAAGGCTTCACCGACGACGGATTCGGCCTCCCCGCGCCCATAGCCAGGGGCGAGGTCCAGCAGGGTGATGCCGCTGTCCACGGCCAGCCGAACGGTCTCTACGGCTTCTTCGCGGCTGGTCTCGCCCCACACCTGACCAATACCACCCCCTCCCAGCGTCAGGGCGGAAACGGGCCAAAGCGTCCCCAGCTGCCGTGTCTGCATCAACTTCTCCCATCGCCCAGCCTGCGGGCTCAGTTCGCACTCTAAAACCGCTGCCCATCCCGATCAAACCGGAAACTGTGCGAACCCCATCACGTTTCCACCCACCGCGCGTTGCCGAACACGCTTGAATCAACAAACCTTGACCGTTGGACTTCCGCCGTCGGCCGCTGCCCGCTTGCAGGGCATGCTTGCATGGAACGCTGGCGCGGAAAAGCAAAGGACGCGCGGCATGATTCAGCTGACCCTGTGGTCAATATCTCCGTTGCTCGCGGCGCTGGTCGCGCTGGGCGCATACATGCGCATCAGCCCTAAAAAGCGGGTCCCCGGCATGCAGGCCCTGCTGGCTCTCATCGTGGTGGTGATCTTCTGGTGCGGATGCGTTTTCGTCCAATCCGTATTCGTAGATACCGATATCAAGCGCCTGGCAACCAAGCTCAGCTATACCGCCATCCACCTGTTCCCCATTACCTGGTTCGCCTTCGCCATATGCTACACCCGGCGCCAGATGCACCTCTCGCGCCTCAGCCTGAACAGCCTCTGCCTGATACCGCTGATCAGCGTCGGTCTGGCCATGACCAATGAATGGCATCATCTCATCTGGAGCAGCCTGGAGCGGACGTCCGCCCACGGATCCTCCGGGCTCCTGGCCACTTTTGGAGCCTGGTACTGGGTGCAGCTATCCTTCTCCTATGTCATAGCCGTCATCGCAACCACCATTCTCGCCTACGCCCTGGCGCAGACCACGTCCAGGATCAAGCCCGTGCTGGCGGTGATACTCGCACCGGTGATGGTGGGCGGGGCGCATCTGTTTTCCATTTCACCGCTCAATCCGCTGCCCTGGTTCGATCTCAGCAGCCTGGGTTTTGCCATAGCGGCGCTGATGCTGGATCGCGGTGTTCTCCGGTACGGCATTCTGGAAACAATCCCCGTGCTGCGCGACAGGGTGCTCGAAAAACTCACCGAGGGCGTGATTCTGATCAACCACGACGGCTTGATCATCGACATCAACAGCGCCGCGCTGGAGATTCTCGATGCCAATCGAGGGCAGCTGTCTAACGCCCAGCTCGACGAGTATCTCGAGGACTTCGCGCTGACCGAGCTGGTACACCACGGCAGAGAGACGCTCGAGGTTACGCTGCGGGGATGCACCTACGACGTGACGGGCTCTATCCTGGATACGACGGATCCAGACTCCGATGTGGTGCTCGTCTTCCGGGACGTGACCACTCGACGCCAGACCGAGCAGGCACTGCGCAACGCGCAGCTGGAGCTCGAGCGCCTGGCCCACACGGACTCGTTGACCGGTCTGCACAACCGGCGGCTGTTCATGCAGCGGCTGAGAGAGGAAGCGGAACGCGTGAGCCGCCACCAGGGATGCCTCTCCATACTGCTGTTCGACCTCGATCACTTCAAACAGGTCAACGACCGGTACGGACACGATACGGGAGATCATGTCCTGCAGTCGGTGGCTCAGGCTGCCAGCGAGGTGAAGCGGGTTTCGGACGTTACCGCAAGAATCGGCGGTGAGGAGTTCGCTCTTCTGCTGCCGGAAACGGACCGCGAAGGCGCCATGCGCCTGGCCCACCGACTCCGGGCCGCCATCGAATCAGCAACGACCCTGGCACCAGATGGCGAGCAAGTCTCCGTCACGGCCAGCATCGGGGTGGCGACGGTCAGCGCGCATTCCCAGGATCCCGCGTCAGCGCTCAAGCTGGCGGACGCCGCCCTCTACAGGGCAAAGAACGCCGGCCGCAACCAGGTGCGCCGAGCCGAACCCGCCTGAAGTCGGGTCTGCGAGGCACAGCCTCACTCGGTCAAGCTGTCGCCGTCGCTGCCCTCAGCAGTTGCGGAAAGGTCTTCGCCATCCAGCACAAGCTGCTCCGCGACGTAGGCGGCGACCGTAAAGCCACCAGGATGCCGATCGGAAGTCACCACGTATTCGCTGCCTTCCGTGCTGCCAAAGAACGCGAGTCGATACCTGCCCTCGCCATCGCTGACGAGAAAATCCACCGCCGCGGTCGACCCCGTACCGGCCACCTCGCCAGATGCTGACACCTCGGCGAGGCCGGTCACCCGGAGGCTGCCGAGCCGGTCCGCCAGTTGAGATGCCGCATCCTGATCCGCAGCCACACCGTCCACCACCCATCCTTCGTCATCCCGAGTCAGCACCCAGCCGCCTAGCCGCTCGATGCGCTCGATCTCGCCAAGGGCGCCGAGCAAGCTGCTGTCCAGCCAGTCACCGGCAGTTGCGGGCAACTGGTAGTTGGAGAAGTCGATGCTGTAGACCTCGTCAGACTCGCTTGCCCTCGCGTGGACGCGGCGATAGCCGGGGGAAGTGCCCAGAAAAACTTCGACGACTTCTCCGTCCGCATCAGACAAGGACAGCTTGCGTTGAAATGCGTCTTCCGTCACTTCAAAGCGCTCCTGCGCATCCGTGGTGGTGCCGACCGGCCAAGGCACACGAACTTCCAGCAGCGTATTAAGCACCTCCGACACCTTGGCCTGGTCGGCGGGCAGAACTAAATCTCCGCCATCGGCGGCAGGCAGGCTAAGCTCCCATTCGTCGGCGACGCGCTGCAGCGTCACCTCGTTGCCTTCCGAGTCGAGAATATTCATGCGTTTGATGTCCACCCTGTCCATGCTGAGGAAGCTGGACTGATCTTCCTGGCCCAGACCCGCATCCGCGAGCAGCAGCACGGCGGCAATCACCAGCTGAAGGGCCAGCAGGGCGCCCAGGAGGCCAATGTGTCCTCTCATGCCACACCTCCTTCGCGCAGCCATCCCTCATGGGCCCGCCGATCCGCTTTCACCCGCCGCCGATGCCACAAAAACACAAAACCGATGCCGGCCAGGGTAACCACGTAGTTGACGCTTTCGATAACCGCCTGCTCGGATTGCTCCAGCGGCGGCAGGGTGCGATTGAAATGACCCCGGGAACGGATGGCAAGCAGGCTTCGATCCTCCAGCGACCAGTCCACCACGTTGGCCATCAGCTGCACGCTGTTGCCGTAGATCGTTCCTTCCGCAGACCCGATGAGTTGCAGCATCTGATCAGACAGAAACCCGTTGGAGGCAAACACAAACAGCCGGGCGGATTCCGGGGAGCGGTCGATGACGCTGGATACCACGCCCAGTCTGTCTGCCGTTGCTTCCGCGGCGGAACCGGCGGCATCGTCATCGAGGGTAGCAGCGTCCATGTCCGTTTCCGTCTCATCGGCAAGATCCGACTCGACCGGCGTCAGCAGGGGCGAGGGTCGGTCCGTGAAGTAGGAATCGAATCGCCCTTCCAGAAGCACGGCCAGGGTATGGGTTTCGGTGGGACCCTGAGGCGCAAAGCCGGACAGGCCCTGGCTGCCAACCCTGGGCATGACGTCGAGATCGTCAGACACCCAGCTACCGGCAGAGCTTTCCAGCAACGACGTAACCGATCGATCGGCATTGCGCGCTTCGTCCACCTCGATGGGGGAAGCCCAGGTCAGGGTCAGCTGGGGCAAGCCACCGGTGACGCCGACGTCCGTGTTGAGACCGGGCGGCCGGATGTCGACAAAGTACGGGTAGTCCAGCATGACCAGCTCCTGAAAGCTGAAGCCGCCCACCTGGCGGGTCACTGGCGCCGGAAATGCCGCGTTCTGTGGGTCCATGACCATCTGAGGCTGCAGCTGCAAACCCAGATGTTCCAACCAGGGCTCCAGCCCGGACGTTCGCTGCGAGGCGACCAGGGATTGCTGACTGAGGCTGGCGGCAAAGGGGCCCGTGGCCAGAGCGACGGTGCCGCCCTTCATCAGGAACTGATCCACGGCGAACAGCGCCTTCTCATCCAGTTCTTCCGGGTCCAGCACCATCAGCAGGTCGGCCTGCTCGGGCACCAGCCCCTCAGAGAGATCGGTGCTGACAACGTTGAAGTCGTTCTGAAGAAAATCCCGCAGCTGCTGAAACTGATTCCCGCTCGGCGGGGGCATACCCATCATGGGCGCCGGCGCTTCTGGCGCCACCAGGGCAACGGTTTTGAGCAGGCCGCTGGCGAATCGTTTGAGGCCTTCCTCAATGCTGCGACGGGTGGCTTCCTCCGACAGAGCCTGAGGCAGAGGAATCTGCACCACGGTGCTGCCATCGGTCAGGGTCATGTAGAAGTAAAACTGATTTACGTCGAACAGGCTGGCCGCCATGGGCTGGAACCCGAAGTTCTGCTCGATTTCCAGTGCCAGAGACCCATCCCCTGCCTCGGGGTCGAAAATCTCCGCGGAAAAGCGATCTCCACCCTCCTCGCCCAGCGATTCGAGCACCTGCCTGAGCACCGGGCGGAACTCGGCCAGGGCTTCGGGCAGGCGGGCGTCTGCCGAAAGGTAGCCAACGAACTCCACTGGCGTCTGCAGGTTGTCGAAGATACTGCTGCCGCCCTGAAACCCGTAAAGCACCTTTTTGAGGCTGCGCGTCAGGTCGTATTCAGGGTTGCGCAACTGCACGTCTATCTCGGACTCGGTGACAACTTTCACCTCGATGAGATCGCGGAAGCCAAGCACCTCGTACTCATCGCCGTAGCTGATCAGCACGTCGAAGTAGGAATTCACCAGGCTCGACTGATAGCGGTCGGCAACCTGGAAGGGCACCGCTCGAATGCCGTACTTGGTGTTGGCCTCGTCTTCCAGTGCCGGGTTCTCGGCCGGGTCGATGATCTCTACCCGCACCCGGCCGTCACCCGCCACTTCGAACTCGGTCAGCAGGTCCCGCATCTGGGGCACCAGGGGCGCCAGCAGCGGATGGGTCTTGCTGCTGAAATAACCGCGGATGAGCAGGGGCTCCTTGAGCTGGGCCAGATAGGTACGGGTCGCGTCGGAGATGGAGTAGATGCGACCTTCCGTCACGTCCATGCGCAGCGCCGTGAACTGGCCCAGCCAGGCGTTGGCCAGCAGCAGGTTAGCGACCAGCAGGCCGGTGCCGAACCGCCACTGACGATGTCGGGGCCCTGTTCCATGCCTCGCCCAACGCTGCACCTCGAGGCTGTAGACGTTCAACGCCAGGAATACCGCGGACAGGGAAACGTAGTAGTACAGATCCCGAACATCCAGCACGCCTCGGGTGATGGATTCAAAGCGCGAGCCGCTACCCAGGGCTCGCAGCCCGTCCGCCAGACGCCCGCCTACCAGGTCAGTCAGCACCGGGCTGCCGATGAGGAAGAACACCGTGCAGGCAAACGAGGCAACGATGAGGCTCACGATCTGGCTGTCGGTGCGGGCGCTGACAAACAGACCGATAGACAGATAGGCGCCACCCAACAGGCCCGCCGCAAGATAGCCGGCCAGCACAGGACCCCAGTCGAGATCGGCAATCAACGAAACGGTTATCGGCAACGGCAGGGTCAACAGCAGCGCCAGCGCGAGAAGGCTCCAGCAGGCGAGAAACTTGCCGATGACGAACTCCCACCCGCTCACCGGCAGCGTGGACACGAACTCCAGCGTCCCGGTGCGCCGCTCCTCGCTCCACATGCGCATGGTCAGGGCGGCAGATAGAAAAATCAGCAGCACCGGCATCCACTCGAACATGGGTCGTACGTCCGCCACGTTCCGGGCAAAGAACGCTTCTCCCCAGAAGAACACAAACAGCGTGACGCCAAGAAACGCCAGCACGAAGAGATAGCCAACCGGAGACGCGAAGAACAGGGTCAGCTCTTTACGCGCGACCCGGCGGATCACATTAAGCCGCATGCTGGCCCTCCACCGTTTCGTTCTGCCCAGCCGGCGGGCTGGTACCTTCATTCACTTCCCTGAAGACCGTTTCCAGATCTCTCTGCAGCGTCGCAATCTGATAGACGGGCAGATCGGCTTCCATCAGAGCGACGGCTACGCCGTGCGCCGCCTGGTCAACGTCGCCTTCCACCTCCAGCTCCCAGCTGCCATCCGCCGTCTGCTGCAGCGACGTCAGATAGGAAGCTTCCGCGAGAACCTCGAGCAGGTTCCCCTCGCTGGATGTGCGGACGTTCAGGCTGTTGCTGGCACGCAGATCCTCCAGACGCTCATCGAGAACCAGGTGACCCCCTCGGAGGATGAGGGCCCGGTCACACAGAGCGCTCACCTCCTGCATGATGTGGGTCGAGAGGATCACGGTAGCCTGCTCGGAAAGCTGCCGGATCAGCTGGCGCATGTGCTGGGTCTGTCCCGGGTCGAGACCGTTGGTGGGCTCGTCCAGGATGAGAAAGCGGGGCTCGTGAAGGATCGCCTGAGCCACGCCCACCCGCTGCTTGTAGCCCCGGGACAGGGTGCTGATGGGTTCCAGGGCTTTTTCTTCCAGCTCCGTTGCCTCTACAGCCCGGCGCACGGCCTCGGGCGCCGCGACGCCTCGCAGCTCGGCGGTGAAGGCCAGGTAGTCGGTAACCGTAAGCTCGGGATAAAGCGGCAGGTTCTCTGGCAGGTAACCGAGCTGGCTCTGCACCTGCTGCCTGTGCAGCTCCACCTCGACGCCGTCTACCCGCACCGATCCAGAGCTGGGTTCCAGGTAGCCGGTAAGCATCTTCATGATGGTGGTCTTGCCGGCCCCGTTGTGCCCCAGGAGCCCGACTATCTCGCCATGCCCAATGCTAAAGGACACATTGTCGACCGCCAGAAATTCCCCGTACCGACGACTCAAACAATCTGCTTCGATCATGCTGCCTCTCCATCATTCCGTGAGTGGGCCAACGAGTGCGCACGATAGGGTCATCGGCGGAAATTTCAAGAGCCTGCAGGCTGCCCGACTGCCCGACTGCCCGGCTACCCGGCTGCCGATAGCGATTCGCAAAGGCCGTAGAGGAACAAAACGCGGGCGCGCCCAGTTCCCCGCCCGCCCACGAACTGCTAACTTGCCCTTCCTGATCACCCCGAACGAGGGCCTTCAGAACTTGGATATTCCCGGACCGGCAGGCGCCCTGGAGGCGCGTTTCGATGAGGCGAGCAGCCCCGTGCGGGCCAGCGCCGTGCTGTGTCACCCACATCCCCAATATGGCGGCACCATGAACGATGCGGTGCTGGACTGCCTGGCGCAGACGCTGCTGGCCAACGGCGTCAGCTGCCTGAGATTCAATTTCCGCGGCGTGGGCAGCAGCGAAGGCCGCTACGATGGCAGCGGCGGGGAAGTGGACGACCTGCGCGCGGCGGTGAGCTGGCTGCAGGCTGAGCATGCCCCCAGCCAGCTCTGGCTGGGCGGATACTCATTCGGTGCGAACGTGGTCTGGCAGAGCCTTGCCCGCATGCCGGAGCCCCACCGGGTGCTGCTGATCGCACCACCGGTTGGCTCAATGGCATTCCCCGACCGGGACGTCGGCTGCCCGGTGGACGTGTTCATCGGGGACGCCGATGAATTCGCCAGCCAGGACGCCCTCGCCGCCTGGCGGGGCATTCGGGGCCACATCATCGCCGGCGCCAATCACTTTTTTCTGGGCCAATGGGACACGCTGCGCCAACGTATCGAACAGGTCATCAGCGGCCAGACCTGAGCCCAGCGCCCGCGGCGAGCTCTCAATAGCGGCCGCGGCGAACTTCCTCAGTAGCGCCTGCGGCGAGTTTGGTCAATAGCGCCTGCGGCGAGTTTGGTCAATAAAGCCGAACCCCGGCGACCCAGTCATGACCCCAGAACAGAGCCACGTACCCCACCAGCCCGATAGCGACGGGCGCGATCAGCTCCCGGAGGACCAACCGGTTTCGGCCCGACAGGATCGCCAGAAAGGGGACATTGGAGGTCACCTGAGCGTAGGGCTGCCAGTCAGCGCCGAGAGCCGCCGCTTTCTTGCGATCGATGAGGACCCCCCCCAGCAAACCCAGGACCAGAAAGGTGGTGAAGAACACCACCGATACCTGATCTCCGTTGGCAACGAGGTGAGTGCCCGCCCATAGCACCACGCTCCACTGAAACGGGTGTCGGGTAATGCGGGTGACGCCCCGGGCCAGATCTTCCGCCGCGCCTTCTCCCTGGAGCGAGCCTTCCATGCCCACGGTGGTGGGGTTGCGCACCATGAAGCCTCCCAGCAGAAAAATCATGGCCAGTGGCATAACGATCTTCGGCACCATGTACAGCCCCGGATCCGGGAGCCACAGATAGGGATGTCGCGGCAGCTCTCCGTACAGCCAGATGAGATAGCTCAGCGTCACCAGCGCCAGCAACGAGTAAACGAGCAGGTAACCGCGCTCACCAAGGGTGGCAACCAGGCGGCCGCGCATGGAAGTGCTGCTGATACCCAGGTGGGTACCAAGAAACAAAACGCCGGCAAAGAGCATCTGCAACATCAACGTCGCCTCATCGGTAATCGCGATCCGTGATCATAGCTTACCGTTGGGCTCCGAGGCACCGGTGGGAGAATCGGCCCTTGTCAGGCGATTACCGAATCAACCAAACTGCGGCTTCCCGATCCGCGTCTGATCGGTCCCAGCGAGGAGCGTGAACATGAGCAGACTGTCCGGAAAGAACGCGCTGATTACCGGCGCAGCCAGGGGCCTGGGCGCGCAGATCGCGCGCAGATTCGCCGAAGAAGGCGCCTTCGTCATCGTCAATGATCTCAACCTGGCTGCCGCACAGGCCGTGGCCGAGGAACTGGGCGGTGCCGCCCTGGCATGCGACGTCAGCGACGCCTCATCTGTGGTGGCCATGTTCTCCCAGCTGCGCGATGTCACCGACCGGCTGGACATCCTGGTAAACAACGCCGGCATCAGCGGCATAGACCCCGGCGACAACGTCGCGATGGCTCGCATCGCCGGCATGGCAGCCGCCATGCAGGCTGGGGAGCCGGTGGACGAAGGCCTGGGGGGCAACATCACGGATACCACCGACGAGTCCTGGCATCGGATGATCGGGGTACACCTCGACGGCACTTTTTTCTGCAGCCGGGAGGCGGTAAAGCTCATGCAGCCTCGTGAGTCGGGGACGATCATCAACATGGGCAGCGTGATGGGCACATTCGGACGACCCGGGGGTCCGGCGTATTGCGCCGCCAAGGCTGGCATCATGGGCTTCACCCGCGCCCTTGCCCACGAGCTGGCTCCGCACATTCGCGTCAACGCGCTGGCCCCGGGCTGGATCCATACGGACATGACGGATCCGCTGGAACCGCTGCACTTCATGTTGGAGGCGCAGACCCCCCTGGGCCGTCTGGGAGAACCCGACGACATCGCCTGGGCCGCCGTCTATCTGGCCAGTGATGAAGCCAAGTTCATGACCGGGCAGGTGCTGTCCCCCAACGGCGGCTGGTACATGAGCCAGTAGCCGGCATGAGGCCGGCTACTGCCGCTCGGAGTTGATGGAGGACAGCTGCTCGTTGAGGGTCCAGTAGTCGTATATGTAACCGATGCCGAACAGGCCCGCGGTGAACAGATACAGGATGCCCGTGAATATCTTTCCCAGATAAAAACGGTGCACGCCGAACAGGCCCAGGAAAGTGAGTAGAACCCACGCCAGGGTGTAGTTTTTCTCGCCAGAGATGTAGCGGCGATCCGCCGATGCTTCCAGACGGGGCATCAGAAACAGGTCTACGATCCAGCCGATCAGCAGCAGCCCAAGGGTGAAGAAGTAGAGAGTTCCGCTGACCGGGCGGCCGAAATAAAAACGGTGCGCGCCGAGGAATCCGAAGATCCACAACAGATAACCGACGCCCAGGCTGTGGGTCTCACGCTGATTCAAGTCCTGTTCTCCCTAAAGAATATCCAGCAGCGCGCCGACCAGGGCGCCAACCACCAGCACGCCGTTGGCCAGGAAAGTCAGCATCATGCCAGGCCCCCGCTTACCTGGGTCGCCGACGTAGGTTCGAAAGTACATGGCACGGCCGATCAGAAACGCCACGCCCGCCGAAACCGCAAAAATGGGGCCGACGTAGTAACCGGAGGCATAGAGCGCCGGCACGAACACGATCAGTTGCTCAAGGGTGTTGTAGTGCGCCCGGAATACCCGCTCAAAACTTTCGTCCCCCGTCACGGCAGGCGCCTGAAGACCGCTGCGGCCGCGGGCCTGCCCGACCAGCATTCCGAAGTACAGATACTCAATCAGCGCCAGCATGGCGATGATGGTGACGTAAGCCATAGTAATCCTCCTTTGCCCCTCAGGACGGCGCGCCGGAAGACTCCGGCGTCATGAAGGCACCGGTGGCCTCTGCGACCAGCTCTTCGCTGTCAATACGCACGACTTTGCCTTCCATCTGTGACAGCCGCCCCTTGCGTCGCACGCAGCGACCTTCGAGACGGACCGGAATGCCGACGGGGAGGTGTGACCGGTAGCGTATATCGGCACGCGCGGTAAAACACTTGATCCCCTGCAGCCAGAGCCAGTTGGCCATGACGTCGTCAAGCAAACTGAAAATGATGCCGCCGTGGGTGAGGCTGTCGTAGCCCATGTGTTCTTCCGCGGGGGTGAATTCGCCCAGGCAGACGCCGTCCTCCACACGAAAACGAACCTGAAGCCCTCGGCCATTTTCGGGCCCGCACACGAAGCACAGGTTCGCCCTATCACTCTGGCTCACGGCCGCGCGCCTTTTTTTCATCACCGGCACCAATAAAAGATTCGATAAAACCCTATGATATATAAGTTGTGTACCGCTTGAACTTTATTCGACAGCGGCTCGCCGAGTACGAGCCCGAAAGCTATACGCCGGGCCCCCGTACCCGCCAGGCGGCCGTGGCCGTCATCCTGCGCACGCAGCCCGCGGGGGAAGAGATACTGTTCATCAAGCGTGCCGAGAAAAAAGGTGACCCCTGGTCAGGCCACATGGCCTTTCCCGGCGGTCATCTGGACCCAGTAGACGAGG
>CAMYJX010000078.1:0-14994 GCA_947258825.1 uncultured Pseudomonadales bacterium | reverse complement strand
GGAGGAGATCGGCTTGAGCCTGGATGATGTAGGCTATCTGGGCGCCATCGACCAGCACCGCGCGATGCCCCGCGGTCGCACCCTGGACATGATCATCGCGCCTCACGTATTCGAGCTGAACGGTGATCCCCGATTCACCATCAACTACGAGGTGGACGAGGTGGTCTGGGCACCCCTGGCGCCGCTGGTCCGCGGCGATTTCCACGATACCGAGACCAAACCCCTGGCCGGCCAACCCACGGTGTTCAACGGCTATCGTCTGGAACGGGGACACTTCGTCTGGGGGCTGACCTACCGAATGCTCAACGCCTTCTTCAGCGCGCTCAACCCCGAGTGGCAACCTCCGCCAGAGCTCTGACGGCCCCCGCTGACCCGCCAACGAGCGGCAAAGAGTGTTACCAGTGAGCGTCCTGTGCTGGAAAAGGGATCCGCTGCCCTGGCTCCGACGCTCCGCGCTACCCTCGATCGGAGAAGTTGCCCCGCCGAGTCGCGCAAGCGCGCTCGGCCGGGTCAATTCCCCTCACTCGGCGTCGCCACATCGGCTGCGGATCCCTTTTCCAGCACACGCCGCTCGCAGACAACGCCCGCATGCGCTCGTTGGCGGGTCAGCGGGGGCCGTCAGCACCTTCGGTGGGTTGATCACCAAAGGTGAGGCCCTCGTAGTCGGCGATGGCGAGACCGGCAGCGACGCTGGTGAAGGGGTCGTGATCTACAACCTGAGTGGGGAATCGCGCTTCCAGCAGCCGGCGCACGGCGGGAATCAGGCTCGACCCCCCGGTGCGCAGCACGATGTCTATGTCGCCGGCTACCAGCTCGGCGCGCTGCAGCGTCTCGTCCAGTGCCTCGGCAACCTCCTTCAGCTGATCCGCGATGATCGTCTCGAACTCGGCTCGGGTCAGGGTGATCTCGACATCGATGTCCGGAATATCCAGCACGGCCTGCTCGGCGGAGGAAAGTTCGGCTTTGAAGTCTTTGATGGCCTGGAAGACCAGGTAGCTGAGATTGCGCTGAATCAGCTCGTTCAGGCGCTGGAACTTTTCGGCGCCGGGCCCGCCCTGCTCCAGCCGCTCCTTCACCGGGGTAGTGTAGCGGTTCTGGTTGAGGGTATAGGTCACCGCCCAGTTGAGCAGCAGTGCTTCGTAGTCCTCGAACGGAAAACGCGTTTCGATCTCCCGATCCATGCCGCGACGCCGCCAGGATTCTCCCTGACCAAGGAGCGGAAACAGCAGCATGCGGAACAGCTGCTGGTCGATGTGGTCACCGCCCAGGGCGATCCCGTAAGTCGTTACCACGTCGAAGCGGGATCCGTCACGCCGCAGCACGCAGAAATCCAGCGTTCCACCACCGAAATCCAGCGTCAGCAGGTAGCGGCCGGAGACGCCGGGGTTGGCGGTCAGATAGCTCACCGCGGCGGCAATGGGTTCCGGATAGAAGTGCGGGGACCTGATGCCTGCGTATCGATACGCCTCTGCCAGCCGCTGCAGCGCGGTGGTGTTGCGCAGCGCCTCGCGGCCCTCGAAGTTGACCGGGTGGCCAAGGTGCGCCTCCGCGAAGGCGCCTATCCGACCCTCCAGGGCCTTACGGATTCGGAGCAGCAGCGGGGTGATGAGCGCTACCAGGCGAAACGGGTGGCCAAACACCATGAGACGGCGAACCCTGGGGTCGCCCAGCAGCCGTTTCGTCCCTCGAAACAACCTGCCCTGCAGACCGCTGTCGATGAGCGGCAGACCGTATATCTTCTTCGTTACCGTCTCCACCGGCGCAGGGTGCTCGGAGTCTCCGTGCTCCACGAACGCGCTGGTCTCACCGATAACCTCCGGGATCATTTCCACCGTCCGGCCGGTGTTGTCCTGAATGTAACGATCGATAGCCGACTGGCCGGTCAGCGTCTGCAGATCCCGGTCGATGTAGGTTGCGGACGGCATGATGGGATCATCGCCTTCCAGCGGGATGAGCAGGACGCTGTCACCATCGTAGACGGCCGCCGTCGAGTTGCTGGTCCCAAAATCAACGCCCACCCCGTAACGCATCAGTCAGTCTCTGGCTTCATCTCTTTTTTCACCCCTTTTTCAGTAGGGCCGACCGCCAGCGCGCGCGCTGCTCCCTGCCAGGCTGCAGCCAGTCATCGAGCACGGCCTCGTTGTGCTCGCCCTGATGCGGGGCCCCGCCACGCACCTCGGACCTGGCGTCAGAAAACCGATACGGCGACTGCGTTACCCTGCGCAAGCCCCCTCCGCGGTCATCCACCGCAGCGAAGGTGCCGCGATGGGCAACGGTGGGCAGCTCGAGCGCCTCGCTGGAAGAGCGAACATCTCCCCAAGCTAGATTCATGGCGTCCAGGGCGTCAATCACCGCGGCACGATCCTTACACGTATGCTGAAAGAAGTGCCGGGCCGCATCCCGGCGCGCGGCAATCTTCTCGCCGAGGCTGGCGCCCGCCGGCGTCGGATCAACCACCCCGCACCGTTCGGTCAGGCGGCGCCAGATATAGCGGAAATCGCCGGCGATGATCATCCGGCCGCCGGCCGTATCCCAGACTTCATTGGGCATGGGCTGCATATCGAAGGCATCGTCGAGCGCGAAGTGAACGTGGTCATCGGTTACCAGCGTTGCATCGATCATGGCGATGTCCACGTGCTGCCCCCGACCCGTCCGCTCGCGCAGATACAGGGCTGAAAGCAGGCCTACCAGGCCATGCAGCGAAGCGTTGGTGTCCGCGATGGACAGGGCCATGTCCACGGGACGCGAGTCGGCGATTTTAGCCTGCCGGTCCAGAATGCCGGACTCCGCGTGAATGATGGGCGCATAAGCAGCGCGCCTGGACTCGGGACCCTCAGAACCGAAGCCGGAAATCGAAAGCATCACCAGGCGCGGGTTGATGCCGCTTAGCACCTCGTAGGAAAGACCCAGACGCCCCATTACATCGGGTCGAAAATTTTCGATGAGCACGTCTGCCGCGGCCGCCAGCGCGCGGACCAGCTCCACTCCTTCCGGCAGAGAAAGGTCGATGCAAAGGCCTCGCTTGCCCGCGTTCTGCTGATTGAAGTAGCCGGACACACCGTTGACGTTCGCGCCCCAGAGCCGGGTAATGTCACCTTCCGGCGGCTCTACCTTGACCACATCGGCGCCCAGGTCGGAGAGCATACGGCCGGCGAACGGACCGGCCAGGACCCGCGACATGTCCAGCACTTTGAGACCGGCCAGCGGCGAGTTCACGGCCGGACCCCATAGGCGCGCACGTAGTCGGGTACCTCGAGGCCCGCCTTCAGATCGCCGCTGGACACAGGCAAGCCCACGGCTGTAAGCAGGGGAATGACCCCCGCCCAGACATCGGCCTGCAGATCGTTGGGGTCATCAATGGGATCACCGGTGCGGATTTTCGCGGACGCCTCGTGCAGCGGCATCCTCACCGCCAGGGTCGCGGCAAGCTCCTGAGGCGTCGCTCGACGCAACCGCTTGAGATGTCCGGGAATGAGCGCCTCGACAAACTGCTCCAGCACCCCCTCATGTTCCGCATCAGGAACAGGCTCACCCTGACCGAACAGCACCACAGAGTGGTAGTTCATCGAGCAGTGAAAGCCGCTGCGGGCTACCACGACGCCTTCCACCGAAATGACAGAAAGGGCAGCGACGCCGCCGGCGGCCAGATGCCGCAGCAGCGCGCTCTGCCGATTGCCGTGCAGATAGACGTATGCCCCCCTGCGCATGTAGAGCGTTGGGATGATTCTGGGTTCACCGCTTTCCACATAGGCGGCATGGCAGATCCGATTCGCATCCAGAATGCCGTTTACGATCTCGGGGGCGTACTCGGCGCGGCTCGCATTGCGACGTACCCGGGTGCGCTCACTCGGACTGTTCATGAAGATCCACTCTGATATATGCACGCTTGTTGAAACGACCCGACAAATGGGAAAGGACGTCGGCCATCCACATCTGAAAACCATACTTCCGGCGCAACGCCTGCAGCGCTTCGGAAACAGCCTGCGGCTCGCTTAGCAGGTGCGCGCTGGCCGGAATCCAGTCGCCCTGCAGCCTGCCACGAACATCGCAGGCGGCGACCCGGGCCTGCGAGCTGCGGCGCAACCGTTTCACCTTTCCGGCATCACCCGCAGAGAACACGTAGTAGGTACCGGCAGTACCGGCAAACCACACCGGCGTGTCCACCAATCTGCCGTCCCGACGATAGGTAGTCAGGCTGAAATAGCGCGCCGAATCCAACTCGCCGGACATCGGAAACCCCGTTTCAAATGAGCGCACGAGTGTAACGCCGGGATTCAGCTTTGAGTAGAATGCTGCTTTCCGCAGGCGAGAATCTCATGCCCGAAATCGTTTCCATCGCCGAAGCCGCGCGGCGCCGGGCCAAAAAGCAACGCTCCGAGGCCCGCGACGGGGCGCGGGGAAAAACCCTGTGCAGGCGGGGATTTCACAAATGGATCATCGACCAGCGCAAACAGTTCGATGTGCGGGATGGGAAGCTGGTGACCGTTCGTCGCTGTGCCCGCTGCGACGCGGTTAAATCCAGCCTCGATTAAGAGGCTTCAGCTGGCTCCGACGAGCGTTTCTCAGCCGGCTTCAACCAGCGTTTCTCAGCTGGCTTCGACCAGACCCTCAACATTGCAACCCACACCCGTGCCACCAAGCCCACAGTAGCCGTTGGGCACCTTGGCGAGATACTGCTGGTGATAGGGCTCGGCATAGTAGAACGCGGGCGCGGGAAGGATCTCGGTGGTGATGGCACCGTATCCAGCCGCGGTGAGCGCATCCTGATACGCCTGGCGGGACTGTTCAGCCTGAGCAAGCTGTGCCTCGTCACTGGCATAGATGCCGGACCGGTACTGGGTGCCGACGTCATTGCCCTGCCGCATTCCCTGGGTAGGATCATGGGATTCCCAGAATACCTTGAGCAGCGTCTGATACGACGCCTGCATGGGATCGAAAACGACCAGAACGACCTCGTTGTGGCCGCTGAGCCCGGAGCACACCTCTTCGTAGGTCGGATTGGGGGTCAGGCCGCCCGCGTACCCTACCGCCGTGCTGAAGACGCCCTGCGTCTGCCAGAAGCAGCGCTCAGCGCCCCAGAAACAGCCCAGACCGAAAATCGCTTGAGCATAGCCATCCGGGAAAGGCGGCTGCAGGGGGTTGCCGTTGACAAAATGCGCCTCGGGAACCGGCATTGCCTCCGCGCGACCGGGAAGTGCCTGTTCGGGAGACGGCTTATGGAGCTTTTTCTGCCAACCCATGTCTTATCCTCAACTTTGGCCTGAGAGATTGCCTGACAGGCTCTGTTGCGTAAACCGGTTCGCAACAGGTTGCTTGTCAAGTTTTTCTCCTCAGGTAGAACGATTGCAATTAGTATAGGGAGCGTCAGATCATACCTTTCACCCGATTCCTGACAAGTGTCATCCTGTCCAGAGAACTCCTGGGAAGTGCAATAAGGACACCCATGCGACTGCTGTCGATCCTGTTCGCAGCGCTGCTTGCCGTCGGCTGCCAGACCGCGCCAGTCAGCTACACCGTGCTCAACGAGCGAATTGCCGGTGGCCAAGAGGTCTCGCCAGACGCGCTGCGCGAGAGTTTTCTGGCCACGCCGGACCTTGCCGCTCGCCTGGAACGCCTTTCCGATCTCGAGGAACAGGCGCTGGCAATCGTGGAAGACGAGCCGCTCAAGCTGGGTTCCATCGGCAGCGCCATACTCGACACCTACTACGGCAGCCTCACCGGGCACTACATTCTGGCGCGGTTCTACACGCATCTGGAAACGCCGGAAGCTGCGGCGCCACACGAGGCGTGGGTCGCGCAAATTCAGAGTGCGATGCAGAAGCAGGCAGACGGCAGCCGCGAGCGGCCCCTGCCGACCATGACCACGGTTGAAGCCCGCATGTACGCCGTGAGCAGAGGTTGGAGCCCGGTGGGCTCCATCTACCAGACTTCCGAATCAACGGTGTTTTCTCTGCTGCTGCAGGCAAAGCCTGAAACCGGCGCCTTACGCAGCCTGAATTTCGATCTCAGCCCTTACTACCAGAGCGTTCGCCAGGAATTCGGTAGCGATGAAGAGAATCCGGATTTCTCGCCGTTCACCCTGATCGGGCTGCTTGCCAAGCAGAACGACACGGCCGCGCAAGCGGCGGTGGGGGCGTTTCTGGCGACCCAGGATCGTCTGGACGACGCCGTGAACTGGCTACGGGCCGCATCCCGGACGGGCAACCTGCTCGCCAACGCGATCCTCGCAAGAATCTTCTGGGAGCAGGCGCGAGCTGCCGAAGATCCGGATACCAGAGGCGAACTGCTCGACGAGGTAATGGAAAACTATCTGCACGCCATCGCCCTGGGCTCGGCGGATGCCATGTACGCGCTCGGCGTGCTCTACCTGAATGGTCAGTACGGCGAGGACAATCTGATTTCCGGCGTATCCCTGCTGAAGCAGGCGGCGAACCTCGACAACAGCGACGCCAGCATGTTTCTGGCGCACCTGTACTATGCCGGCGAGGTGGTGGAGCAGGATTTTGCGACGGCAAGAACTTATTACGACAGCGCCTCTAAAGCAGGCAACCCCTTCGCGCGCCGCGCCTATGCCAGATTTCTCCTGGACCCGTCCACCTCGCAGGAGGGGGACCCAGCGCTGCTCGAAGATCTGAAGAACCAGGCACAGGAACAAGACCCGGAATCCATGGTTCTGGTGGGCAACCTGTACGCGCGGGGGCTGGGCACCGAACCCAGCGTCAGAAGGGCGGTCCGCTGGTTCAAAAAGGCCGTCAACCATGATTCGGAAAACGCCGGCATCGTCAACGAGGTCGCCTGGACCCTTACCGTCAGCAACAACGAGGAACTGCGACGGCCGAAGTACGCGCGTCGCATCATGGACCATCTGATGACCGCCAATGCCGAAGCCCGAAAGCGGCCCGAGTATATGGATACCTGGGCAGCAACCTGCGCTGTCAACGGCGATTTCCAGCGGGCGGTCGAGTTGCAGAAGGAGGCGCTGGAGATCGCCGCGTCGGACGAGTTTGAGGACGTACGCGACGTGCTGCAGGAACATCTCGAGATCTTCCAATCCGGAAAGACAATCACCGAAGCGGTGCCGTGACGCTGCCCTCGACCAGAGACCTTTTGAAATGCGGAACGCCATTTCTCGACGTCAGAGCCCCGGGAGAAGCTGAAAAGGGCAGCCTGCCGGGCGCGGTCAACCTGCCCATTCTCGACGACGACGAGCGCAGTCGCGTAGGAAAACTCTACAAGCAGTCGGGACATGATGCCGCTGCAACGCTCGGCCATCAGCTGGTGAGCGGCGCGCTTCGTGAGGCCCGCATCCAGGCCTGGCTGGCATTCGCGCGACGACATCCGGATGCCTGGATATTCTGCTGGCGGGGTGGCGAGCGGTCTGAAATCGCCCAACGCTGGATTGCGGAGGCCGGCGTGCAACTGCCCAGGGTTCCGGGAGGGTTCAAGGCCCTGCGACGCGTCTGCCTGGACATTATCGAGGAAACCCCTTCCCGCATGCGCTGGTTCGTTCTGGGAGGGCGAACCGGGTCCGGCAAGACCCGACTGCTCAACACCCTGAGCAACAGCATCGATCTCGAAGGCTTCGCGCAGCACAGAGGCTCAGCCTTCGGTGCTCTGGAAGCTGCTCAGCCGTCGCCGGTTACTTTCGAGAACACGCTGGCAACCGGGGTTCTCGCCAACCTTTCAGCAGCGCCAGACCGTGAGCCCACGCTGGTCCTGGAGGACGAGGGCCGTACCATCGGACGCCTGGCCCTACCGGCGTCCTGGCACCAGCAGATGCAGCGCTCGCCCCTGGTCATTCTGGAAGTGCCGTTGGAAACGCGCAGCGCCAGCATCGTCCGCGAATACGTCACCGAGCCTCTGTGCCGGGGCGTGCCCTCACGTCAGCTTCAAGCCCGCTACGCCGACGCGCTGTTGCGCATCGAAAAGCCGGTGATCGACGACGCCATGAAAAAAAGACATTGGATGCGGGGTTTGCCAGCGGGGAGCATCAGCCCTGGGTCGAGATGCTGTTGAGCTGGTATTACGATCCCATGTATGACTATCAGCTGGCGCGCAAGCAGGAACGGATCGTACTTCGAGGCGGTTGGGAGACCGTACAGGAGTTCCTCGCCGCCTGCTGACCTTGAGTCGCGCCGGCACCCATGACCAACCTTCGCCTGCTGCAGTGGTTCGTGCCCCTATACGGCTGCCACTTCTGGGCGCCGGTCTGGTTTCTTTTTTTTCAGCAGCATTTCACCCTTGCCCAGGTGCTTGCGCTGGAGGCTATCTACTTCGTCACCGTCGTGGCCCTGGAAGTGCCGAGCGGCTATCTGAGCGATCGTGTCGGTCGCGTGCCAACGCTTCGCCTCTCCGCCGCGTTGTCCCTGGCTTCGGTGACGCTTTACGCTTTTGGTCCGCCCAGCTTCCCGGTTTTCGCTGCAGCCGGCATGCTCTGGGCCGCTTCCTTTGCCTGCAACTCGGGAACGGACACGGCGTTTCACTACGACATCCTGCAGAGCCTAGGCAGAGCCGGGGAGTTTACCGCCCGGCATGCCCGGCTGCTCCGGAACGCGTTCATCGCCCGCAGCCTGGGCGCGATAGGCGGCGGGTTGATCGCGGTGATCGGGCTGAAATACGCTTATTACGCCAGCATTCCCATCGCCATCTGCTTCACGGCTCTGGCCGTTTCGTTCCGCCCCACCCGACACGCCGCGGCACCCGCCATTCTCCCTCAGCTGAAGGACTGCCTGCGGCACCTGCGCCAACCCTACCTGGCGTGGATGTTCGCCTTTGCGGTTTGCACGCTCACCCTTGTGCACATTCCCTATGAGTTTTCTCAACCGTATCTGGCCCGGACGCTGGGAGAAGAAACCGGAAAGATGATCAACACGCCCTGGCTGTCAGGGCTCATGATCGCCAGCATCGCCGTCATCGGCGCGATCACCGCAAACTACGCCGCGCTGATCAAGGCACGACTGGGTATCTACGGAAGCCTGATGGCCACCACCGTGCTGCAGGTCATCCTGATTGCGGGCATGGCGCTGCTGACCCACCCAGCCGTTCTGCCTCTGCTGCTGCTTCGCAGCGTGCAAAGCGCCATGGGAGATTTCATGATAAGCACCGAGGTGATTCCGCGGCTGTCTCAACACCAACGCGCCACCTACCTTTCTCTCCAGAGCTTCGCCGGCCGCGGGCTGTTCGCGGTGATTCTCGGCGGGCTCGGCCTCTACGCCAGCATTGTCGCCGATCAGCTGTCCGGCGGACTCATGGCGGCCCTGATCCTGTCGCTGCTGATGCTGCTGGGGCTGGCGGTCAGCTTTCCGCGTCAGTGATCGTGGTCGTGTGGCCGCGCACGAAAGGCTTCGAATCGATCTTTCAACTGCGCCGGTTCGACGGCCCGTTTCTCGGCGAGAATTTTCTCCAGCGCGCTGAGAAAAAGATCGAAATAGGCATACTCTCCCTTGCCGTGCCTGTCCCAGCGTGCCACCTCATCGATGAGGCAGGCGCGAAATTCATCCCAGGTATAAAGGCCCGAATCAGCCAGCGACTTCGCCATGCCGAACACCCGGCCCTGCCAGGGCGTTTCGAAAACGACCTCGCCGTTGACCATGGGCGGCGACAGCGCCCCGTCGAGATCTTCGCTCACAGTATTTCGACGCCTATCATCGAATCGCGGGTGACCCGCTCTGCCAGCGCGGTCTCAGACAGCTCAACCCAACCAGCCGGAAGCTCGGGCAGAACCATGTAACGAACCTCGGCGCTGGAATCCCAGACTCGGATGGCTTTGTCGGCGCCCAACGCAACGCCAAACTCTTCCAGAACTTTACGCGGCTCGCGCACCACCCGAGAGCGATAGGCGGGATCCTTGTACCACTTTGGCGGCAGGCCCAGAACCGCCCACGGATAGCAGGAGCACAGGGTGCAGACCACCAGGTTATGGACTTCGGAGGTGTTCTCAACGACGACCAGCTTTTCGGTCTGAGCGCCTTCGAGATTCAGCTCTGCGATGGTGGCCGTGCCGTCAGCCAGCAGGCGCTTTCTGAATTCCGGATCCGTCCAGGCCTTCGCTACGACCCGGGCACCATTCATGGGCCCTACCCGCTCGTTGTATTGCACGATGACTTCGTCCACCGTGGCCGGATCGAGCAGCCCCTTCTCGACCAGCAGCGATTCCAGCGCTTCCGCACGCAAAGCCTGGGGCGCCGATTCGGTCGCTTCGGTCATGAAACAGGCTCCAGGTAGCTTTCGAAGAGATCCAGATGTACGGTCAGCCCGGGCTCCGCGTCAGCACCCCAGAGCGTTTCTCCTGCAAACGCAACGGTATAAAGATGCTGAGGGTTCTCGCCGTGGCCATGGGCGTTGCTGTCGGGAAACACCCAGCCGTCATGCCAGCGCAGAACCCGACCGATCTGACCTCGGGCGTAAGCGGGCAGGCGGGTATGCCCGGCGCTCGGCACCGCCCGCGCGCGAACCCGATCTCCCGCACCGAATCGCGGCGACGCCTCCAGAGACCGGAAGCTGTGAGGCGCCAGAGGCTCATAGGCGACGACATCGGGATGCTCGGCAGGCCTCGCGCCAATGCCGGCGGCAGGGTCGCCGCCAAGTTGAGACACACGATCACCGATGTCCGCCTGGCTGACCAGGCCGGCCTCGACCAGCAGCGTCTCCAGACCGGCCAGCCAGCGTCCGTAATAGCCATGGGTCAGATAAGCGATGGGGTCGATGCGCTCTATGGCGTGACGGAACTGATCCGTATTCCTGATGGCCCCGGCTGCGCTGGCCCCCAGCATCGCAGCGAACACTTTGGCCTCCCAACGGTCATGGAAAACGGGCTCATCTGTTTCCCGGATCACCGGCCCGTACCCGTGCTTGCCGCCGAGGTCGTGAATACCGTCCATCAGGAAGCCTGTGACACTTCGCGCAGGATCGGGATACCGTCCCCGGCCTGATCGAAATGCAGGGTGAACTCGTGGCTACCCGCGACCACGTGGTGCTCGGCATCGTCGGGCATGATTATCCGGGCGCTGCAGTTGCAGGGCACTCGGACCTTCAGCACGAAGGCCTGATCGCCCAGCTCCCATGAAGATTCATAGCGCCCGTTGATCGTGTCCATGGCAGCTGTGACCCGGCGCACGGGCGGACCCGCAGCGAAACCTATGCCCAGCGGCGGATGCGGTTGAATGATGACGGCTCGATAGGCGTTCTGCTCGGGGGTCAGGTCCGGATCCAGTTCGATTCCGGCCAGATAGGTGTACAGCCATTCAGCAACGCTGCCCGCGGCCGGCCGGCTGCGTTCGTCCGTCACCTCATCCCAGCAGGACGTCGCATTCTCCAGCACGGGATGCAGCCAGCTCGGGGCGCTGGTCTGCAGCAACAGCTGATAGGCGAGATCCGATCGACCCTCCAGCGTGAGCACCTCCAGTAGCAGCGCGCTTTCCCGGCTGTCCACTCCGGAATGAAAACCATCGCGGCGCAGCTGGCCTTCCAGTCGCTGCAGGGCCTGTACCCGTTCGCTACCCTGGAGCAACCCGAGGTACAGAGCCAGGAGATAAGCGAGCTGACTGTCGCCCACCAGCAGGCCGCTGGGGGTGACGAACCGCTCACGAAAACGATCTCGCAGCCGCTGTCGCAGCGCTTCATAGGCCTCAAGATCGGCCAGGCGCCCGAGCACGCCGGAAATGCGAGCCGCAAGGGTCAGGGCGAAGGAGTACCAGGCCGCTTGCAACAGCGCCTCATGGGGATCCTCCAGGGCGGCATCCTCTTCCTGTATGAGGTCCGGACGACGCTCTCGCAGCCCGGCAAGATAACGTTGAATCGTCGGGTACACGGTCTCGAGGCCGCGACGATCGCCATAGCGGCGGTATAGGGACCAGGCGCATACCAGCAGGGCTTCATCCCCGCCGGATGCCGCGTTCTCAGCCGGTGCAGCCGACAGCAGCGGCACCGGCGGCACAACGGCTGGAAAACTGCCGTCCGGACGCTGCGCATCAACCATGTTCAGCAGCCAGCTGCGATACAGCGCCGCCACGTCGAACATGCAGGACGCGGCCCCCATCTGCCCTCTCGCATCGGCGCAGACGGCTAACCGTCGCCCGGCAGCAAATCCGGCCAGAGGTTGGCCGAGCAAAGTGTGGCGGAGCGTATTGTGAACATTCTGGTGAAAGCGGTTCAGCAGCAGGTGATCGCTGCTGAACTCGCCAGCAGGCGCCGCAGCGGACGTTACTTCCAGGGCCGCAATAGCCACGATCGCATCCCGCTCGAGCGGGCCGCTGACCTCTACGTAGCGGAAAGCGTGCAGCCCGAAGATGCCCTGAAACTCTTCCCAGGGCTCGTCGCCGGACGCCGCGTAGTGATCCACCGCCTGAGGATCCGATGCCGGGGTATCCACCAGCTCCCCGTTGGCGAGCGCAACCTCTGCATAGCGCACCCGGATCGCGGTCCCTCGAGGCACTTTGAGGCGCAGCCTCAGGCGTCCGACCAGATTGCAGCCAAAATCGTAAAGCACGCGCACCTGGCCCTGGCCGTCCACCCGGCGCACCGGTTCCGAAGCGGGTGGTCGTTCGCCGTGGATGCCCAGCGGCGGCGCCAGATCGGCACACAATCGAGGCGCCAGCTGGTGGTTTACAGTAACCGGGTACCAGTCGCCATAGACACCGGCAACGCTCCACTCGCGAAGAAACTGCCGGCCGTCAATGCTCTCCCCCAGGAACGGATCCGAGCGCAACAACCAGGAGGGCCGCCACTGCCAGTTCTCGTCGCTGACGATGATGCGGGTCTCACCGCCGGCAAAACGCAGCACCAGCTGGGCAAACAACCAGGGGCGATCTCCAAACTGCTGACGCGCGCCGCCACCCAACGCGCCGCAGTAAAAGCCGTCTCCAAGCAGCACGCCGATGCGATTGTTGCCCGTCTGCAGCTGTTCGCCGACGTCCAGAACCTGATAGCTCACTCGCTTGCGATAATCCTGCCAGGCCGGGGTCAGGGGCTGCCCGCCCACCCGCTGACCGTTCAACTCGGCCGCGTAAGACCCCAGCGCGGTAATGTACAGACGTGCTTCGCTCACCTGCTCGTGCAGCTGGAAATCTCGCGCCATGACCACCGCGGGAACCGGGGTCGAAGGGCTGCCCGTGAGCTGCCCGCCGATCCATCGCGCCTGCCAGTCTTCGGCGCTCAGAATGCCCATCCGGAAGTGACCGGGCTCGCTCCACTGGCTGGGCATGCCGTCGCTGTCATAGCTCCGCACCCGCCACCAGGCCCCTTGCGACGAGTCGAGCTGACGCCCTCGATATTCGATGTTGCAGGTCTGACGGCTGGATACGTGGCCGCTGTCCCAGAGATCCAGGTCACTGGCAACGAGTTTCGCTTCGGTAGAGGCGGCCTGAATCTGGTAGGCGGTCTGGATCTCTGCAGCGCGATCGTCATTTACGCACCAGGAGAGGCGGGGTCGTCGGACGTCTATGGCCGCGGGATTTTCGAGATACTCACAGCGAAGCCTGGTGGGTGCCCCGGGCATGATCCGTCCAACCGATAAAGTTAGTTTAGTGTGCGGTCTGTGCCTGGACCTGACAAGGCCGGCTTGACGTCGTCACGGGCGTCGTCCAGGAACGCATTTCGAAAGACCGTCTGCACGAAACCCGACAGCGCCTGCACCCTGGGTACTTGCCGGAGGTCCGGATGGCTGAGCAGCCAGAGCTCACCGACTGCCCAAGACTCGGGCGCCGCGCGAGCCAGATCGGTGTGGCAGTCACCGACCACACAGGGCAACGGACCGATACCCAACCCGAGCCGCAACGCCGCCAGCCGGACGGACGCGCTTTCGCTGACGAACTGTTGCTCTACAGCGGGGTAGAACCTGCGCTTCAGCTCAGCAGCGGCGGAGTGGGGCTGCGCGGCGTCGATCCAGCAGAGCCCCTCAGGCCGCGCCGCGGATTCGCTGCGCTTAAGCAGCTCGGGAATGCCGTAGATGGCAAAGGCGTAGCGTCCGAGGTTTCTGCCAACGAGATCTGGTGACGGGTTGTTAGTCTCGCGGATGGCCAGATCGGCGGGGCCGGATTCCACACCGCCGGGCTGCTCAGCAGGACGGAGATCCAACCGCAGCTCGGGATAATCCGTCCTGAACTTGCCGAGATCGGGCAGCAGCAGGGTCAGCAACAGCTCTGGCGCTGAAAGTGAGACGGAGCCTGCGAGGCTTTCATTTCTGGCTCCAAGTCGCCGAGTGATGGTCTCGAATTCGAGAGCCACCCGATTCAGAGCTTCCAATACCTCATGGCCTGCCGGGAGAAGTCGCATGCCATCCCGGGTCCGCGAGAAGAGTTTGACGCCCAGATTTCGTTCCAGGGCGTCGAGCCGGCGGGCCACGGTGGAGGCGTGCACCCCAAGCGTGGCGCCGGCCTGACGAACCGTACCGGCCCGGGCAAGCGTGTGAACAAACTTGAAGTCATCCCAATCCATAGCCGATCTCATCTGGCACGGAAGCGGCCGCGAATATTGGCGCCGTTCAACATTGGAGCGCGCGATCTCGCAAAAATGCAACACCGTGTTGCGTAACCAACGGTTGCATTCTGTGTTACCGAAAGTAACATGGCAACTGTTCCGTGAGGGATGCCCACGTCGACGACAGAGCCGAAGCCGTGTCGCGATCCGTCGAGGTCGCGACCCCGATGCGTAGCGTCCGATCATTCATGATACGCCAGCCAGCTGCGGAATAAGGGGAGAGGACATGTTCTCGAAGGCATCGACGTCCAGGTAAACCTCTTGCCAGTGACGTACGACGGCCACCTCGGCGAACCCGATCGAGCCTGGCTCGTCGAGCCGGCCCATTACGGCATCGACGGCGAGGCGCGGCATGTTCACGCCCGCCTCGACCGTGATCGGCATCGTACCGGGGAATCGCGGGTTGACCTCGAGCAGGCCGAGGCGCCCTTCCGAGTCACGACGGAACTGGACGTTGGCCACGTAGCGAAGGCCGATGCACCGGGCTACGGCACGCGCCGCCTCCTCGAGCTCTGGATC
>CAMYJX010000077.1 GCA_947258825.1 uncultured Pseudomonadales bacterium | reverse complement strand
GCAATCGTGACATCCTCGAACTGGCTGGGAATCTCGACACCAGCGGTGTAGACATCGTCAAAACCGAACACCTGTATGAGTTTGACGGGAAACCCGGTTACTCGATGGGACAAGGGCAGTAGGTACTGGAGCCTAACTCACGGCCTGAATGGCGCTCATCGCTGCGCCAGGCCTTCGAACCGCTACATCGTGCGTGCCGACTGGATCTCGTATTCTTCCTGAAGGAACGCGACGAGATCGATCAGATTCTGCACGGTCAGGACGCCGTTATAGTTACGCATGGGTGATCGGGTGGTTGCCTGGTTTCTGGCATAACTCAGCGAGATCTCGTGCGACGGGTTGATAATTGACGTCACGAGCTCTCCCTGGGTTCGATACTTGGTGGTCTTGCCGCCCAGCTTGACGTGGATCTTGCCCACGGTCTGCTTGCCCATGTACTCGACGGGCACCTCGCTTTCGGAGTATTCGATATCGGAAACGCTATGGCAGTCGTTGCAGCGGATCTCGACGAATACGCGTTTGCCCGACTCGGCATCACCTTCAGGCAGGGCGAACCCTTCCGATTCGCGCTGACAGCCCTGGGCCAGAAGCGTGGCAAGCAATGGGACCAGATATCGAAACCGTGCGCTGATCATTCAAACATCCCCTTCGTCTAGGTACCGTAATATTAGATCCGTTGTGTCGATTTGGGCAGCCTGGATAGAAGCGTGCGCCTCGGCAGATAGATGAGCTGGCTCGATCTGATCGCTGCCCCCTTTTTACCACCGCAACACGGATTGCGCGGCAGGTCGGGCCCGGTAGCGTTTGTCCCAGGCGCGTAACAGGGGACGATCGCCAAATACGTCGGCTTCGACGTAGCGCACGAACTGCAGAGACGCCTGCAACGTGCAGTCCGCGATGGAGACGTGCTCGCCGAGCAGCAGCGGCCGATCGTCGCGCAGCAGATCCTCCAGATAGTCCAACGGTGGCTGCATGTTGGCTTCCATCTGTGCGGCCTTGGCGTCGTCTTTCGGGTATCCCAGCGGTGAGTTGACGGCGTGACCGTAGATGCCCATGGGGCCCGCGAGCCGCAGGTCCACGATACGCTCCACATCTCTGGCCTTGCCGCATTGCTCCGGGCTGCCTGTCAGCAGGGCATCCTGCGGAAACTTATCTTCCAGATACTCGATGATTGCGAGGGATTCGACCAGGTAGGTACCGTCGTCAAGCTCCAGCGTCGGCACGGTGCCGAAGGGATTTCTGGCAAGGTGCGCGGGCTCCTTGTGTCGGCCTTTCACCGTATTCACGACGATCTGTTCGATGTTCATCTGCGTGCCGAGCTCTTCCCGCTCGGCGATGTACAGCATGACCTTGGTTGGATTCGGTGCCAGGGGCACCATGTAAAGCTTCATCTACAGACCCTCCATGAGATCGATGATGTTTTCCAGCAGCTCGAAGCGCTTCGGTCCGATCGGGCCGGCGCTGTCGAGACCGAGCTTCAGTGTCGTCACGCCAACATCCCGGTACTTGCGCAACCGCTCGCGCACCATTTCCCGGGTACCGAGGGCTTGAAACCGGGTCACCATTGCGTCCGGCACGCGCCTGGCGGCTGCTTCGCGCTTGCCTTCAATCCACAGCGACTGGATGGCTCTGGCGTCTTCTTCGTAGCCTGCGCGCTTGAATGCGTCGTTGTAAAAGTTGGTGGTCGCTGAACCCATCCCGCCCATGTTGAAGGCAACCCCTTTTCTACGGCGTTCGATCATCTGGTCCACGTCCTTGCCGCTCTCCACCCGAACGGAAACGCACAGATCGATGTCCTTGATGGACCGACCCGCCTCTGCCGCGCCGGCCTCGATAAACTTGAGGTGCGCCTCAGGGTGGTCCGGCGAAAACGAAGTGCCCAGCCAGCCGTTCGCCGCTGCGCCCGTGTATCGAAGCGCGTTGGGCCCCAGCGTGGCCAGATAAATGGGTATCTCGGCAGGCGCGTGGGCGATGCGAATCGGTTTTCCTTCGCTGTCCGGCAGCGGCAGCTGGAACACCTTGCCGTCGTATTGGACCTTTTCGCCGGCGAAAATCATGCGGCAGATGTCCACGGTTTCCCGCAGGCGCGTCAACGGCTTCGTATAGCGTACGCTGTGCAGCCCTTCTACAACCTGGGGTCCGCTCGCACCGAGACCCAGAACGAAGCGGCCGCCGGTAAGATCGTGCAGCGTCAGTGCCGTCATCGCGGTCATCGCCGCTGTGCGTGCTGTGATCTGCATGATCCCCGTGGCGAGCTTGATGCGCTCAGTTTTGTCGGCGAGATACGCCAGCGGCGTCGCCGCGTCGCTCCACCAGGCTTCAGCAGAGAACGCCATGTCGACACCAAGACGCTCCGCCAGCTGCACCCATTCGACAATTGAACCGAGCGTGTCGGGTTGTGTGCTGCCGATCTCGATCGCCAGTTTCATGGTCGTCCCCTGGTTTCAGATGTGCAGCACGCGGAGGGCTGGCGGAATCAGCCGGCGGCGCCTGCGAGTGATTCGAGTTGTTCCCGGGCGGCCTCTACGGCGGCCACCTGTGCGTCCGGACCGGCTGCGGTGTTCTGAACCAGCACTTCAGACTGGAAGTCGAACGGATCAGGCTGGCCGGCCTTCGGGCTGTAGTCGCCGCCCCTAGAGTAGATGACCGTGGCGCTCCCTGATGCGAGACCTCTCATACCGTTCTCATCTCGCGCGAATGTCAGTCCGGGGTGGGTGATCAGATCGATGTACTGCTTCATCCGATAGGGGATGCTGAAATTCCACATCGGCACGGCAAACAGGAAGGCGTCGGTCGAGACGAACTGGTCGACCAGGTTGCGAATGCTCTGCCACTCGGCTGCTTCGGCTTCAGTCAGGTCCGCGCCCATGGCGAACTTGAATTTCGCGTTGACCACATTTCCCGTTACATCCGGCAGGTCTGTGTCGAACAGCTTGAGGGTCGTGACGTTGACGTTTGCCGGCAGTGCCTGGAGAAAAACGTCCGCCGCCTGTGAAGAGGCGGCGGCCGCTTCACGGGGAGAGGCGTTGATATAAAGCAGTTGAGTCATGGGGCCTGTTACTCTCGATGGGTCCAGTGGGTGCGAGTCGATACTAGCCCGCTTCGCAGGCCCGTTTCCAGACTGAAGGCGTTGTGGGGCTGTGTGGGGGTGGCGAAAGCCGCTAGAGCAGTTACTGCTGCTCTAGCGGCGGAGGGGCTTGCGCGTTATCTGAGTCAGGGAAGCAGGACGCGGTCGATGACGTGAATGACGCCATTACTCGCCGCCACGTCTGCTTGAATGACCTTGGCGCCTCCAACGGCAACGCCGTCGGTGGTATCGATCTTCAGCACTTTGCCTTGTAGCGTAGTCACTTCAGTCAAACCAGCAATGTCGGTTGCCTCGAACTTGCCAGCGACGACGTGCAGCGTCAGGACGTTAGCCAGCGCCGGCGGATCGGCCAGCAATCCTTCCAGCGCGCCCTCAGGCAATGCGGCGAAGGCTTCGTCGGTGGGGGCGAATACCGTGAAGGGGCCTTCTCCGTTCAAGGTGTCGACCAGATCGGCGGCCTTCAACGCGGCGACGAGAGTAGTGAAGCCTTCGGTACTGCTCGCGACACCGACGATCGTTTTCGAATGCCCGTGGGAGCCTGCGAAGGCGGAGGACGTCAACAGCATCAGTGCGACCAGCACCGAACCAAGCTTCATATTTAGTAGCATGTAGAACTCCGTGGTTAGATTATTGCGGTACGCGGACGCGACTATGGCGCGGCGAGCGTGAAGCGCGCGTCTCTGATGCGTGAAACGGTTGTCAATTGGCAGAGAAACGCTGTTGGGTACTCCGGCCCCGGCAGGCCAGCTTTTCGACGATGGCCACCACCAATATCGCGCTATCAGAATTGATGCCAGCGCCTTTGGCACGCCTTCATTTGTCAGCCGGACGGAACGGCGGAACTGGTGACGTGAACCGATCCGTCGATGTGCACGTCACGCTGTGGGAACGCGATGGTGATGTCCGCCTCGCCGAACATCGCCTCGATGCGAAAGCGGATGTCGGAGCGGATCACCCGCAGGTCGCGGTCCGCGTTCGCGAGAACCCAGAAGTAGAGATCGAAGACGAGGGCGTTGTCTCCGAAGTCCTCGAACACCACCAGCGGTGCCGGGTCGGCCAGCACTGCTTGATGCTCCGTGGCCGCCTGCTCGATGAGCTCAGCCACCTGGCGAACAGGAGAACCGTATGCGACCCCAACCCGAACCGTCGTTCTGGTACGCCGGTCCACGAGCGTCCAGTTGACGACCATGTTCTCCAGCAGCTGGCTGTTGGGGATCAGCAGGTGCACGCCGTCTACCCTGCGAATGCGTGTCGAGCGGGTATTGATTGCTTCCACTGTTCCCCGTGTTTCGCCCACCTCCAGGAAATCTCCGATGCGGATGGGCCGCTCCCACATCAGGATCCAACCGCTGATGAAGTTGTTGATGATGTTCTGGGCGCCGAAACCCACGCCGATAGCAACGGCTCCCGAGACGAAGGCGAAGGCCGTGAGAGGCACGTTGAGCAGATCCAGGGCGGTAAATGCCAGCAGAGCTATGGCGACGATGTAGAAGACACGCCGTATCATATGGATGAGATCCGGGTTGACAGAGATCTTGTCCAGCCTTCTGGATATGGCCCTCTCAGCCCAGCGGATCAGCAGAAACCCCAGGACCAGCAGGATGGGCACGGACAGGATCTGCAGCAACGTGACGGGCCGGTCACCCAGATGCAACACCACTGTGTTGAGCGCGTTCATAATGTCGTCGAAGGAGGGCACGGGCGCAGCATGGCAGCATCACCGAAGGTTGAAAAGCCGTTGAGTGACAGATAGCGACCGCCGGCGCTACGTGCCTGGAGGCGATACGAAATATGATCCCGGTTCTTTAGAACACACGATCCAGGTCGAGCAGCACAACCCCCGTCTGCGTGTCGTAAAATATCGTCGGCTTCGGCGCGCCAGGTTGAACGCTCTGAAAATCCAGTGCAATGAACTGGCAAATCTGGGCGTTACTGGCAAAAGGCAACGGGATGCTGGCATCTGCTATTACCGCGTCTTGCCCGGCAACGAACTCTACATCTGTACCCAGCTTCGGTTCGATGTGGTTGATGCTGTTGCCGATCTCTTTGTTCGGGTCGGCTTCCGCCACAACGGGCGCCGGGTTGAGCAGGCCCCGCCAGACGTCTTCGCAGTCCATGTCGCGACCGGTGACCGGCTGATCGCGGCGGCCGGAGACAGGATAGCCGAAAGCGTTGGCGTCCAGATCGCCCAACCCGAAGGTGCCGAGGTCTACCTGGGAGCCATCGACCTGAGCCACCTGCCAGGCGGCGTGATACATGCTGATTGCGCTCGCAAGCGTCCCGCGCAGTGATGTCATTTTCGCGGTAAAAGCTTGTTCCGAGGTGTCCGTAAAGCGAGGCAGAAAGGTGGCGGCCAGAATAGCCAGCAGCAATATCACCACTACCAGCGCAACCAGGGTAAAGCCTCTGCACTTTCGAGAACCTGCAGTCATTCGACCAGTTTAGCTGCTCGAAGGCTCAGGTTTTCCCGCTGAGCGCGGGCGTTACGGCTGGCGCTTCCTCCACGCTGGTTTGCTTCTTAAACGCGAAATCTTCCCGGATCACCACCAGCGCCGGAATGACGAACAGAATGATGACGCTGGCAAAAATGATTCCCGTTGCCAGGCTCACCGCCATGGGAATCAGGAACTGCGCCTGCAGGCTGGTTTCGAAGAGCATCGGCGTCAGACCCAGGGCGGTGGTAACGGTGGTCAGGAAGATCGCTCGGAACCGCCGCTGAGAGGCGGCCACCACCGCCTCCGCGGCGGAGAGATCGGTTGTACGCCGAATCAGGTTGTACCTGTCCACCAGCACCAGCGAGTCGTTCACGACCACGCCCGCCAGCGCAATGATGCCGAAGATGGAGATGAAAGAAAGGTCGTAACCCAGCAGGTAGTGGCCGACGAAGGCGCCGGCCGCGCCAAAGGGTACGCCTGCCAGAACGATGAAGGGCTGGCTGTAGCTCTTCAGCTGGGAGGCCAGCAGCGCATAGATGATCATCAGCGACAGCAGTGCAGCCCGGCCCAGCGATGCCAGGTCCTCGGACTGATCGCGGCTGAAGCCTCCCTGGGCAGCCAGCAGCCCCGGGTAGTCGCTGTTCAGCTGTGGGATGATCTCGGCCAATACCTGCGCGTTCACTTCGTTGGGTGTTGCCATGGAAGTGTCTACCTCGGCGGATACCGTCACGACACGGCGCCCGTCGATGCGGTCGATCTCCGAGAAGCCTCGTGACTCGGAGAGCTTTGCCACCGCCGAAAGCGGGGCTTCGGTGCCGTCCGCCAGCCGTATTCGCGTGTTGAACAGGTCCTGGGTGCTGCTGCGCTCGTCGCGAGGGTAACGAACCATCACCTTCAGTTCCTGACGCCCCCGTTGAATGCGCTGCACCTCTTCGCCAAAGAAGTGCTGCCGCAGCTGCCTGGCGACGCTGGCGGGGGTGAGACCCGCAGCCTCACCCGCCGGAGTGAGCTCGATGTCGAACTGTCGCTTGCCCAGCCCGGCGGAGTCCTGAATTTCGTTTAAGGCGCTGATGTCGGCAAACCCGGTCTTGAGCGCCTCCACCGCCTGCATCAGCTGACGATCGTCCGAATGCGACAGCTCGTATGCCACCGAGGCGCCGCCTTGAAAGAACTCCGCGACGTAGGTCAGGCGTTCGGCACCGGCGATGTCGCCGACTTCCTCCCGCCACATGCGCTTGAGTTCCTGGGCCGACAGGGTGCGCTGCCCTTCAGGGCTGAGCTGCACCTGCACCGCGGCGATGTGACTGGCCACGTCTGACGTGGTCGAGCTTCCAGGCCCGACGCCGGCATTGATCCGTCCGCCGATAGTGACATTAACGAATTTGAACGAGGTTCCACCCACTCGCTCGTTCACCGCGTGCGCGGCGGCCGCGACTCTTTCAGCCGCTTTTTCGGTGACTGAGAACGGGGTGCCTATGGGGAAATCGACGTTTGCCCGCATGAAGTCGGCTTCCAGCGACGGGAAAAAGATGAAGCGGACGGCACCGCTGGCAACCAGCATGAAAGCGAGCGCGATGAGCCCGCTACCCGCCAGCACGGTGAGGTAGCGGAACCGCACCGCGCGGCGCACGGCGGGCACCAGAGCGTGGTCACGAAAGCGCAGTACCACCCCACCAATGGCCGCCTGGATGCGGTCGAGGGGCCAGCGGCTCCATGATCCCGGGTGCGACAGATGCGCGGGAAGAATGAGGAAAACTTCGATCAGCGAGATGGTAAGGACGGCAATCACCACGATCGGCACCACCCCCATGATCTGCCCGAAGGTCCCGCCGGCCAGGAGCAGCGGGGCGAACGCCGCCATGGTTGTTAGCACGCCGACCATGACCGGGCCGAACACGCCCCGCACGCCGGCCAGCGCGCCCAGGGGTCCCACGCGACCGGCCTCCTGCTCCGCCACGATGTTTTCGCCCACCACCACCGCGTCGTCAACCACGAGGCCCAGCACGATGATCAGTGCGAACAGGGACATCATGTTGATGTTTACGCCGAAGGGTTCGAGCATGAGAAACGCGCCGAGGAATGAAATCGGCACGCCCATGGCGACCCACAGTGCAAGCCGCAGGTCCAGCATCAGCACCAGAAACAGGAATACCAGCGCGAAGCCGAGGACGCCATTGCGGACCATGAGATCCAGCCGCGCCTCCAGGACTTCGGTCTGATCTTCCCAGACCGCGATGTCGATGCCCGAGGGCGGCTGCAGGCCGGCGAGCAGCTCCCTGACATCGGCGGCGATCTTCAGCGCGTCCTCGGGCTCCGACTTCTGCACGCGAACGAAGACGCTGGGTCGGTCTTCGACCTCGTTCCTCAGCTCGACGTCGGCGAACCCGTCACGAATGGTCGCCACGTCGCCAAGTTGCAGAAGCGACCCGTCAGGCAACGCCCTGAGCACGATATCCGCGAACTCTTCACCGGTTTCACGCTTCGCGTAGGTTCGCAGCAGGAGGTCTCCGGCGGCAGTTCTCAACTCGCCGGAGGAAAGATTCAACGATGACGAGCGAATGGCAGCGGCGATCTCATTCATGGACAGGTCGTAACGTCGCAGCGCCAGCTCGCTGACCTCGATGGCGATTTCGTAGTCACGGATCCCCATCAGGTTCACCATAGAGACCGACGGCAGCGACAGCAGCGTCTGTTCCAGCCATTCGGCGCCGCGGCGCAGCTCAGCCTCGTTCTGCTCGGAAGACACTACCAGCGTTATTACGTCGGACACGGTCTGCGCCAGGACGATGTCGGGCTCTTCGGCGTCTACTGGGGGGAAGTCGGACAGCCGCTCGACGGCGGTTTCGATGTCGCTTCTGACCTTTTCGCTGTCGGCGCCGTCCTTGAGCTCAGCGGCCACCACGCCGACGTTCTCTGCCGCGTTTGAAATGACCCGATCGACGCCGTCGATGCCGAGCAGCGCCTCTTCCACCCTTCGAGTGATGGCATCCTCAACCTCCGCCGGCGTGGCCCCGGGGTAGGCGACGGTAACGTTGACGATGCGCGGATCTACTGTCGGGAACAGCTGCGATGACAGGCCAAAGGCCTGCACGAGGCCGCCGATCAACAGCACGGCCATCAGCAGATTGGCCGCGACCGGATTGTTGGCAAACATGGCCACGACGCCGCGCTGCGGCGCACGACCACCGGGCCGCCCCGGCTGCGCCAGTGCCAGCGGGCTGCGTTTGCTCATGAGCCGACGCTGTCTGTGCGGACGGCCAGGCCTTCGCGGGCGCTGGGCACCGGACCCAGCACCACGCCGTCAGCGGCGTCGAAGGCCGCAACCAGAAGCCCTTGCTCCGTGCGGTCTATGATTCGCGGGCTGATTTCGCGCAGACGGCCCTCTTCTACTATCCACAATCGACCGCCGGTCTGCTCGGCGGAGGCCGGCAGCATGAAGGTGCGGGGCAGCTCCGGCCCGCGGAGCAACACGTCGACGAAAGTGCCGGGAGCCAGCGAGTTGTCTGCCGTGAAAGTGAGAAAAACCCGGGCGAATCGCGTGCGCTCGTCCAGTTCCGCGGAGACGCGTTCCACGACGGCTTCCACTCGAACCTCCCCCGCGGTCACTGTGGCCGTACGACCGACGGGCTCGCTGAGCTGCGCCAGCTCGTCCTGGGCCATCGGCACTGTGATCTCCAGCGCGTCTAGCGCGAAAGCCTGGCCGAACGACTGGTTGGCACCCAGCACCTGACCCACTTCTGCGGTCGTGTTGGTTATGCGGCCGTCAAAGGGCAGTGAGAACCGCGTGCGGGACAGCTCCAGCTCGGCCATGGCGACCCGGGCCTCGGCAGCGGCCACTTCGGCCCTGGCCTGATCGATCTGGGGAGTTTTGGCCACCAGCGGGGGCACGGCCTTCCCGGGATTGATCAACGCGTAGTTGGCCCGGGCAGCGTCACCTTCAGCTGTTTTCAGCCGCAGCTGCGACGTCGTGATGGACAGATTTGCCTGTGCCTGCTTGAGGGCCAGCCGGAAATCACTGTCGTCGATCCTGAGCAGCTCTTCGCCGGCGGCGAAGCTGCCGCCAGCGCGCAGCGCGGGAGACACTGCGACGACCCGTCCGTCTACTTCCGCTACGAGCTGCACCCGGTTTCGTACTGTCACCGAGCCGGTGGCGCGAACCGTCGCCTGTCCGGCGCCGGCGATGGGGGTCGCGACGTTGACGAGGGGCTGCTGTGCTATTGGCGACGTGCCAGGCGCGGCTTCCGGCGCGGCCGCAGGCGTGGTTGCCTTTGCCGGAACAATTGCTGCCGCTTCTTCGGTGGTCATGCCCTCGCTGGAAAAGCCTAACGCCACCGCCACGAAACCAATGACGCCCAGAATCTGCAGGCTGCCGATCCACCCACGCTTACCGCCGTTGACGGGTTGAACGGCTTCGGCAGGCTCTGCGGTCGGAACTTCTTCGGGGATCAGGTCATGGTTGGGCTGGGAACGTAAGGCTGACATCGCATGCTGTCCAGTGGGTAAAGACGCTTTATAGGCGCTGTCGGGTGAAAACGAGGTGAATTTGTGGATCAGGATCCACAAGCGTGCGCGCACTCAGCTGCGGTTTAGTGCGCCGCTGTTAGACAGCCTTCGGGGAAGTCACGCGCTTTCATGCCTGAGCGGCTTCCAGAACAGATACGGATAGCCGGCTTCGCCACGCGGCTTCGCCGTCACGCGCTGGAACCCACACCGTTCGAAGTAGCTTACGGAAACCCGCTCGGCCCGCAGCAGGATGCCCTGGGCACCGGCGGCTGCGGCTCGCGAGCCCATCTCACGTTGCAACGTCTGGCCAACCCCCTGACGCTGCCACTGTGGGTGCACGTAGAGGCCGTGCAGCAGCGCCCCCGGCTCACCCTGTGGGCCCCGACTCGTTACCGTAACCTCCCAGGCCGCTACACCCACCACGGCGCCCGCCGCTTCGAAGCCGAGAAACTCGAATTCCAGACCGTCAATGTCCGAGTAGCAAAGAACGGGCAGGGCGAGGCGCCGGACGCGTTCCGGCAGGGGCCAGGCGCCAACGGCCGTCTCGACCACGCGGTTAATGGCCGTCAGTGAATTGGCGTCGTTGATGTTCAGCGTTAGGGTTTCCCCCGATGCAGAAGCCGGCTGCGGATCGCCTGAACGACGACTGGCCATAGATGGTTTCACAGGGTTCGACATTATCTAGACATTACGGTCGGGGGGTTGGAAAAAAAGCCCCGGGGCGGCGGGGAGGAGAGGGAGGAGAGGTACCACCCCAGGGCCTCCGAATAGTTCCTCAGGATCCGTGAAATCCGTGTGAAATCAACGCGCTCCTTGCGGGGACGGTATTCTCCGGGTGTGCCGCCCGCGCGCTGGGCAGGGGAAGCACCGTTGGACGCGGAGCGGATCTCGTCCATATAATGTCCATAATCAGTAAACGCCGTGAGCACCCGGATGCTGCTTTTTCGACTCGCCATCTCCGCCCGCGGGCGGACGCGGTCCAGCCCGTTGCCGTGACCCATGATCCTCACACCTGGGGAACACCGGGCGCGGCGACGCGAACCCACGCCCTGCAGCGCCTGGCCGAGTTCCTGCCGAGCGCAGGCTCAGCCTACCGCTCCACACGTAACTACGATCACGGTCCGCAGGATCGGAATAACGTGTCCGGCCTGTCGCCGTACCTTCGTCATCGTCTGCTGCTGGAGCAGGAAGTGCTTGCGGCGGTGCGCTCGAAACACCCACCGAGCAGCGCCGAGAAATTCACCCATGAGGTGTTCTGGCGCACCTACTTCAAAGGCTGGCTGGAGCACCGACCCAGCGTCTGGCGGGACTACTATGACGCATTGACGACCGTTCTCGCGGGAATGGCCAGCGACGACCATCTTGCCCTGCGGTGCGAAGCGGCAACAAACGGCGCCACGGGCATCGAGCCCTTCGATGCCTGGGCCGCCGAACTCACGGATACGGGCTATCTGCACAACCACGCGCGCATGTGGTTCGCAAGCATCTGGATTTTCACGCTGCGGCTGCCCTGGCAGTTGGGCGCGGATTTCTTCCTCCGCCACCTGCTCGATGGCGATCCGGCCTCGAATACTCTGTCCTGGCGCTGGGTGGCTGGTTTGCACACTCAGGGGAAGGTCTATCTGGCGCGGCCGGAAAACATCGCCCGCTATGCGGGCCGGCGGTTCGGTGACGCCCCGCGGGGGTTAGAACAGTTGGTGGCCGATGCCGAGCCGCTGACGGATGCTGCACGCCATGACAAGGTCGAGCCGGCGTGGCCCGCCTGGAGCGCGCCGACCGGCTCGCGGGTCGGGTGGCTGCTGACGGAAGATGATTTGATGCTGGATCTGCCCGGGAAGCCCGCAGCGGTTGCCGCGCTGGCGCCCAGTCGCCGCTCGGTGCTGGAGCCCATCCCGAAGGTGACGCGGTTTACCACTGCTGCGCTGAACGATGCCTTAGAGCGAGCCGCGAGTCAGACCGACGCCCGCGTGAGCCCAGTGTTCGCCAGCGCGCCGTCAGATGTCCGTGACTGGGCCCGCGCGGAAAATCTTGATGGCGTAATCTGGCACTACGCGCCCGTTGGGCCGGTCCAGGACAGCCTCGGCGTGATACGGCGCGTCCTGACTCAAGCCGGCGTGCCGGTCCATGTCTACCTGCGCCCCTACGACCAGCTGTGCTGGCCGCATGCCACGGCCGGCTTCTACCGGCTCAAAAAGCAGATCCCCACGCTGCTCGAGCGTCTGGGCCTCGCCGGCGTTTCAGGCTGACTCAAGCGCGCGAGCAATGGCGGCTTCGAGCTCGCCACCCAGCGGCTGGGTTGCCGAATCGAAATGGCGCACGCTGCCGTCGGGCGTAATCAGGTACTTGTTGAAGTTCCAGGCCGGTGCAGCGCCGGTGGCCACGGTGAGCCGCTTGAACAATGAGTTGGCCGCAGAGCCGCGCACGGAGCTCTCGGCCACCATGTCGAAGGTGACGCCGTAGTTGACATAGCAGACGTTGGCGATCGCTTCTGCTTCGGCATGCTCCTGTCGGAAGTCGTTCGACGGAAAGCCGACCACTGCAAGACCGTTGTCCTTGTATTTCTGATAGAGGGCTTCCAGTTCTTTGAACTGCGGTGTGAATCCGCAGCGGCTCGCGGTGTTCACGACCAGCAGCGTTTTGTCGGCGTAGGCGCGAAAGTCCACGATTTCGTCGGAGCGCAGTCGTTGCGTATGGAACTGGAGCAGGCCCGCCTCTTCCGTATGCGCTGCCTTTGGCTCCGCCGGGTTGTCGTGTGCTGGCGTGCAGGCGCTGGCCATGATGCTTATAAAGGCTAGCAGAGCTGAACGTTGAATCATTGCCGCGGTCTCCCAGTTTGACGAAAACGCGAGTCTCAGTGACAGGACGTCGCCTCATCGTGAAAATCCGAGCGGTTTGACTTGTGGTTCATAGGCCCTGTGCTCAGCTTCCGGTCGATCCGCGATAGCGCAACGCGAGGCGTCAACGCTAACCGGCTCGGCGCCCGTTCGTCTGATCTCCGCATGGGTTTAGCTCTTTTGTCTAAAAATATTTGCTCCTATTTCAATTTCGTCCAAGGTTTGTATAAGTTTACTCGGATATTCACGCGGTTTTCACGAGAAGATGTCTAACTTTGTTTCTGCACCCAAGACGATTTCGGAGACACGTTATGAAAGTACGTCATACTTATCTGATCGCGCGAGCCGCTGTTTTTGCAACGCTGCTCATCTTTGCCGCAGGCACGGCAGTGTCCGTGGGCAACAGCGCAGGAGAGACACGTCCGCAGAACGCGTCATCAGGAACATCCGCGGCATCGCCTCTGGCCATGGCCGGCGCGGCGCATCGGTAAAAGGAGCGACTCTCGTGAGCAACGGCGAAGTTACCATTCACAACACCGCCTGCGGTCGCTACGTCATCAGCGGGTCGGAAGTCGGGCCGGAAAATATCGTTTGTCGAAGCCTGCACGAAGCTTACGAAATTCTGCGGCGCAAGCGTATCGGCAACGCGCAGTTCGCGCAGCGGATCGCGTTCGACGAGATGATCGGCCTTCCGACAGAGCGAAATCTGAGCTATCAACGGCTTCCCATTCCCTCCGTCTAGGGTCAGTTCGCGATAGGCCGGCTGACTTCGGGCGGCTCGGCGAGACGAAAAGCGCCGCTAATGATGTGGGTTGACATATGGTAGCAGTTGACATATGGTTGCGAGCCTATGGCAGAGGCAACCTCCGATCTTATCGACAGGGTAGGCCGGCTCGATCCCCGTACAGCCGCTGAACGGCTGATTGAAGCGCAGAGGGATCGTGCCGGATGGCTGGACGCTTTCGTGGAGCACCTGGATCGGCGGCGCAATGCCGATGCCTTCCAACGCGTGCTCGCCGTTTGGAATCTCAATCAATCGGACGCGGCGCGGGCGTTAGGCGTCAGCCGTCAGGCCATAAGCAAGTGGCTGCATCAGGGCGTGCCGGCGGAGCGCGTTGAAATCGTCGCAGACATGGCGGCGGCCACGGATCTTTTGATTCATCATCTGAAGCGCGATCGGATACCAGCGGTGGTTCGCCGCGCAGCGCCCGCGCTGGATGGCGCTTCGCTGGTGGATCTGCTGGAGGTTCAGGGTCCGGAAGCCGTGCTTCAGGCTTGCCGGGACATGTTCGCTTTCGGCGAGACGCACCGCTGAAACCGGTCGCGGAAATGCTCACAAACGGCTGGGCGTGGTGGCGCATCGCTGAGGCGAGCTGGCTCAATCCGCTGGAGCCCGGCTTCGCTCAGGGGCGCGGTGGTCGCTGGAATCCTCCGGACAGTTTCCCTGTGCTCTACCTCAACGAAGATCTGGTCACTGCCCGGCTGAATCTGCGTCGGTTCGTCGCCCATTGGCCCTACGAGCCGGAAGATCTGCGCTCCGACAACGGGCCCGTTCTGGTAGGGGCCAGTCTGCCGCGAAATCAGGAGGTCTGTGATGCCCACACCCGCATGGGCATGGAGGCGCTGGGGTTGCCGGCCACCTATCCGTTCGATGGGCGCGGCAGGGTTGTGGCTCATGCGCGCTGTCAGGCCATCGGGCTCGACGTGAAACGGGCCAATCTGCGGGGGGTGCGAGCCCGATCCGCACAGAGTCGAGACGGCGCTGGCCGTGAGCTGGCCTGGTTTCCCGCCAGCCCGCGCAGTCGAGCGCGGCGGGTGGCGTTGTTGCGCTTCGAAGACTGGTACTGGGCGTAATCCAGGAACGGTTGGTCCTTCAGGCGAATGATTGTATTCTTCCGCGCCTCCTCAATTTTTTACAGTGAGATTTCAGATGTTCAGCCATGTCATGGTCGGTTCGGACGACGTGCAAGCGTCGAAAGCATTCTACGACGCGGTGCTCGGCGCGTTGGGTTACAAGCCGGGTGTCATGGACGACCAGGGGCGTTGTTTTTACATGGCGGAGACGGGCATCTTCGCGATAACGCCGCCCATCAATGGACAGCCGGCAACCGCCGGCAATGGCAGCACCATCGGCTTTGTGGCCTCGAATCCGGAAGCAGTGGACGCCTGGCACGCCGCGGGCGTTGCGAGCGGGGGCAGCTCCTGTGAGGATCCCCCCGGCGAGCGGCAAGGCAGTGGCCTGTACCTGGCCTACCTGCGCGACCCGGACGGCAACAAGATCTGCGGGATGCACCGGCTGACCTGAAGCGTCGCCTGGGGCCTCGCTTGGGGCGCCCGCCGCCTTTTCAAGCATCGCTCACGGATAGATCACCATGCAGCGTACCTCGATGCTCCAGCGATCTGGAGCATCGTCGGGCGTTTCCGGCGCGTGAAAAGCGCTGTGAAAGCTGAACGTGCACGGCGCGTCGGGTTCTGATCCGTCGCCCTGCTTGCCCTGGGTGCGCGCCAACGGTCCCGCTGAGTCCCACTGCTTGATGATCAGCGCTTCTTCCCGCGTCATATCCGGGTAGTAGTACATGCGGAAATCGCGCGAGTACTTTGCCCAGTAATTCTCGCCGATCCGGTTCGGGTAGTGGATTTCGAACACCACCAGATCCTCCGGCACCACCGTCTGGCTGTCGCACAGGGCCAGGGGGTGCGTGGCCACCGGGTGATCTTCGATGTTGCGCCAGACGTTGATGATGGCGAAGCGACCGCCCTCGGACAGCGCTCTGCCGGCTTCCTCCGCGAGATACAGGCTCTGGCCTTCGGGCAGGTAGCCGCGCAGGGTGTCGTTGCCCTCAGGTGGCAGGGCGAGCTGGTGAACGCGGTCCACCGCTGACCTCAGCGTGTAGTCGCCGTGCACCACGTGCGCCGGCCCCTGGACAGCCTGCCCACCTTCGATGCGGCGCTGGTCTTTGTTGCCGCTGGCGGATCGCACGTTGTGGTCGAAGGCGTAAGCCATGCCCCCCGTGACGGATTCGATCAGAGCGGCGCACTGAGGGTAGTACTCGAGCACCACGCGGGCGTTGTCCAGAAAGTCGACGTCGCCTTCCAGGGGCGCGTTGCGCAACTCGAAGCCGTTGCTTTCACAGGTCAGCTGGTCGCCG
>CAMYJX010000076.1 GCA_947258825.1 uncultured Pseudomonadales bacterium | reverse complement strand
GCAGGTGGTTAGCGTTCAGCGTCGCAGATTCCGCTCCGATCGCGTCCACGATCAGCATCTGCATCTGGCCGTCCGGCGAGCGGGATTGCAGCCGCATGCCGACCTTAAGATCCTCGATTCCGGAAAGCACATCCAGCGGGACCTCCTGAATCAGCGCCGGATTGATCTCACCATAGGCGTCCTGGGGCTGAATGCTGGCCTGGAAGCCGTCCCCGGCTTCACACCCTTCAAGCGCTTGTTCCAGCCCCGGAATCAGGCCCTGGGTGCCATGAATATAGGTCAGCGGCGCCGCGCCGCGCGAAGAATCCAGCTCCTCACCCCGATCGTCGGTAAGGGTGTAATGAATCGAAACGACGCATTCTTTGGCGATCTTCATTGGCAATTTCCCTTGTCTGTGCATCCAACCCCTGCGCTCTGTTCGGTACTTCAGGGGTTTCCAGATGGTTGTGTCCTTGGCGCAGCATAGCGGGAGCTCGGAAAGGTGGCCAGCCGATGCACCGCGGCCTTGGGCCCATCTTTGAGCCACCCGAGACTGGATTCAGTCAGACCATGCCCTATCATGACACCACCAATCGACCCAGCGCTGACGCGGCGCAGGAGTTGGACGAGGGAAATCATGTCAATCTCGAGAAGGGGGGGCCGATGGTTTACGCGTCGCCATCTGCTCGCCAGTTTTGGAACGGTAGCGGGTGCCGCAGCCGTGAGCGCGGCCCCGTTTGCGGGCCCGATTGCGGGCCCGTTCGCGGCTCCGATAACGTCAGCAGGAGGATCTATGGATGAAGCGCATCGGGCGAGGGTGGACGAATGGCTCGCTAAAGAGGAAATTGCCGAGCTTCGGCGGCTGTATGGCCGGGCGACGGACCTGATCGGGTTGGGTACCGAGGCATCCGTCGAGGAAGGGCGCAAGATCTATCACCGCGTCTTTACCCCCGATGCGAAGATCGGCGCAACGGGCCAGCCGGGTGTTGCTGGGCCGGACGCCTGGGTGAAGGTGGTGAGCGATGCGCTTACGCCGTACCAGGATACTCAGCATCTCATGGGTACCCAGCTGGTCGAAATTACGAAGATGCCCGATCACCAGGGGGTGGGCGGTGAGGCAACCATGACCAGCTATCTGCAGGCCTGGCACGCGAAGGCCGACGGCGAGCTGTGGACCTTCATCGGTACCTACTATGACAAGGCGCAGTACACGCCGGGAATCGGTTGGCAGATCTACGATATGTCGCTGGACCAGGTTTCAGGCGAGACGAGAAAGCTGGGTTCGCTGTAGCGGCGCGCCGCTGACGGGTTCGTGTTGCAGGCGGCCCACGGATGGCGCGCATCGTTTGCGATCCGCGGTCGCCTGAGCCGGGCGCCGAATACCACTTGTGTTTTGGGGGCTTATCGCATACCGTTGCGCCACGATCTATGTTTTGGCCTGCCTTTCAACTACCCGCCCATCCAACGGGCGTTCGTTCCAAGTCGTCCACTACACCCAGATTGTTCGTTGTCGCGTACGATTCGCGCGTCTGTTTGTTTTTGGAGGTCAAATATGACTGTAGGAACGGTTAAGTGGTTCAACCCGGCAAAGGGTTTCGGTTTCATCCAGCCTGATAACGGCGAAAAGGACGTATTCGTCCACATCAGCGCGGTAGAGAAAGCCGGGCTGGGTGTTCTCAATGAAGGTCAGCGCGTAGAGTTCGAGGTTGTAAGCGAGCGCGGCAAGACGGCCGCCGGCAACCTGAAATCTGCCTGATTCGGGCCCTTCGCGGCCTGATCTCTGCGTCTCGATGGGCGAGGCGGCCCTTGTGGCCGCCCTCGCCTCCTTGCTTTAGTTTTCACCTTCGCCCTGCCGCCCGGGCTGAGCTTAGAACCCATTCTCGTGGCGGCAACGACAGCCAAGGAACCTTATGAGCAAGAACCGACACACCTTTGCAAAGCGTCAGCGCGAGATCGAGAAGAAGCGCAAGGCCGAAGAGAAGCGGGAAAAGCGCCGCAATAAGAACCTGGTCCCGGAGAGCATGCCGGAAGCTTCGAACGACGTAGAACAGGCCCCCGCGGTACAGGAAGACGTGGTTATTTCGATCAACAAGACCGCGCTCAAGACGGACAACTGAGCCGCGCGACCACGCTCAACTTCTATTATTCCCCACTTTCTTCAGTACCCGCTCGTGGACCGACAGGTCCTTGTTGCTGAAGAGCACGATGCGAACCCGTCTCACCCAGCGCAGCTGGTCGGCCAGCTCAAGCAGCGTAAGAAACGCTGTCCTGGCAGCTGGCTCAATGGGATAGCCGAACACGCCGGTGGAAATGGCCGGAAATGCCACGCAAGTCAGCTGCTTTTCTTCGGCCAGCTGCAGGGCCTTGCGATAGCATGAGGCCAGCAGCTCGTCGGACGGCTCGTCCTTGCCGTATATGGGCCCCAGGCAGTGGATCACGCATCGATTGGGTAGCCGGTGCGCGCCGGTGATAACCGCCTCACCCGGTGCGATAGGGGCAAGTGCACGGCATTCCTCTTCCAGCCCCGGCCCCGCAGCTTTGTGGATCGCTCCGGCTACGCCGCTGCCGGGTTGAAGCCAGGCATTGGCGGCGTTGACCACAGCGTCCATGTCCGGCTGGTTGGCGATGTCGCCCTCAACGCATTCCACCGTCAGGTGGCCTGAGCTTATCTGCATCGTCACCTCTGAACCGCTCCCCGATCTCCTTCCCGAACCTCCTGCGTCCCGGGCGCCGTGCCGGCATCAAGTCACCGCTGCTCGCTCCAGTAGATGATCCGGTCGTGACCCCGGTAGCGACCGAAAATGCCTGATGCCTGCGGCGGATCGTCATCATTCATGCCATCCGCATCCCAGTCAAACCTTAGCCAGGGGTGAGTTGTCAGATCGACATCCACGGTGATTGCGCCCGTATTGCCAACCCCGGGGGCCGACAGTATCAGCGCTGCGTCCCCCGATGAGAAAAAGAAGTCCGTGCCCGTGATGAAGCTCATCGTGCCTGTGGAGGTGCCCGAGCCCACCGGGATTGGCGTCCCGAGCCCGGTACCCGTCTGCAGGTCTATCGCCGAAAGAGGCAGGCGGGTGCAGGCGGTAAGGCCGTTTCCGTCGTCCGTGTTGCGCACGAACCCCGTGCCATTGAAGTACTCCGTCAGGATCGGGACCGGCAGGTTCAGAGTTTCCGGCCCGTAGGCCTCGAGCACGCGCAGCCTGCCGAAGCGGACCTCCACCGGGCTGCCCACCATGGCAGCGCCGCAGGTTCCCGCGGCCACGCAGTCTCCGGCGGTTGTCGGGTCCATATCCAGAACGCCCAGGTTGCGACCGTCGGGCTCGGCGAAGACGGACAGCCCGATCTGCAGCGCCTGATAGGGGCCATCTTGGGTTGCCGCGCGCGAGAACCTGGCGTCGCTGGCCGAATAGCCGGCGGTTGCCGAAGGCCTGACGTAGCTGCCCAGCTCCCAGGTGCCGGCCGCCACGATCACGCGAGCGCTGAGATCGACGCCGTCGTCGCTGTCCTCGGCGTGGTAGCGTACCTGTCCGGCGGCATAGCCCAGCGTAGCATCGTAGTTGAGGGTCGTCTGCCCCGCCGCGTTACGCGCCAGCAGGCGATAGTCGATGCCCAGCGCCGGTTCGTCCATGTAGGTGTAGGAGCTCGCGCCAACGGTGCAGGACGCCGATACGTCGTCCAGCAGCAGCTCGAAATAGTCCGGATAGAAGCGCCCGATCTCCGGGCTGAATCCCAGGATGTCCGCCGCGGGTTGACCCAGATAATCAAGGCTGGAAGCCCGCAGCACCATGCTGCCGACCTCCGTGTAGCTGGCGGACGCGACCGGCGCGACGCCAGCGGCGAACGCGCCGGCAGCGATGGTGCCTGGAGAGAAGGCGCCGACGGAGCCGCCGGTCGGGGTGATGCTGCTGATCAGCAGCTGCGTGCTGGCGGCGAATGCCGGCGTCGTGCCGTTGTCGGTCGGGTCGCTGCCGATGTCCATGACGCCGTCGGCATCGCCGTCGTCCGCGCTGTCGTAGCGATAGGCGGTCACGTCGAAGCCGAACGGCTCGCCGGCCGCGGTGAAACCCCCGCCGCCGCCCGCCGTACCGCCAGGATTCACCGCCGCGCCGCTGACGATGCTGTTGAAGCCCAGGGCAAAGGGCCGAACCACGAACGGGCTGCTGCTGCCCTGCAGGGTCACCGCCGGGCCCTGGGCATCGGCGGCGAATGTTTTGCGAGCGTGTAGCGTGGTTCGCCCGGCGTCGAGATAGCGCAGATCCAGCGGCGCTTCGATGACGCCGCCGTTGAGTACGAACGGCAGGTTCACAGAACTAAGATTGCCGACAGGGCCGGCGTCATTGCTCGCGATGGTCGAGCCGTTGACCGTCATCGCGTCCACGGAGCTGCAGACGGCGGGGTCGACGCACTGATAGCCGAGCTCGACGCTGTGAGTCCCCACCGGCAGGCGCGACTGACACTCGTTGGTGTCAGTTCCGGCGATGACGGACCGCAGAGTGATATTCTGGGAGCCCGGCGCGCTGGCCGAGCTCTTGCCGGCAATCTGCAGCCCGATGGCGTCCGCGACCCCGTCGGCATAGAACCTGAGCGCGGCGTCGCGGAAGTCGATGTCCGGATCATCTGGGGGGGCGGTGTTGCTGAGCTCGCTGATGCCGTCGTTGTCCAGAACGTCGACGTTGACGATTCCGGTTGCCTGGTGGCTGAGACCCAGGCTGACCTGTCCCAGGTCGGACCCATCGAACGTGTAGCTGGCGCTGCCGCTGTTGGCCGCGCCGGGGGTAAAGCTGCCGCCGCCCCCGATCACAGCCCAGTCGCCGAGGCCCGTCGACGTGCTGAGGCTGATGGTGCCCCCGTAGGTGTCGTGGACGCCGCCGTCGCCGAGGATCGCGGTCACGGTGACGGTCTGCGCCTCGCAGGTCACGCCGATGGGTGAGGCGCCTATGCTGAAGTGATCGAGCAGAGTTGGTGTAACGCAGGAGCACAGGCAGCCGAAATCCGCATCAGTCACGGCGCCGGCGTCATAGCTTACGAAAGAATTATCGTCCAGCTTCACATTCTTTCCGGCCGACAAAGCCCCGAATATGGATGCGCCTTCCTCGGTTTCGATCTTCCTGTCGCTGTACAGGAATCCGGACAGGGTAGAGTCTTTGCCGAGCTTTATGTCCTCGTCGTAGGCGTACAGGAAAAGCTTCGATGGATCTCCTGAAGCGCCCGGCGCGGGAGAGTTGACGAGCACGTCTTCTTCTATTTTCAGCTTGTTGACATAGATGCGCGCGGTGCCGGTTCCCGCCACCACCAGCTGCGAGCCTTTCTTCAGCGTGAGGTCGTCGATCCAGTAGTCGCCTGGCTGCAGGACGATGCTCGCGTTTTCCTCGGCTTCCAGCTTGTCTATGAAGTACTCGTCTATGGTGGGGTCAACGTTCAGGGTTGCCCCCGTGTCAATCTTCACCTCATCGTAGGCGGCCTGAGTCAGCGTTGCGCCATCATCCGGGGCGTCGAAATCAAAGTTGCTTGGGCTTGGCTGAAAGGGTCCGGGGTCGAGGGTCTCGCTGACCGTGCCGCCGGCGTTGCAGTCCACGGAGCCGCAGGTCAGCAGGCTGCTTTTGTTATCTTTTTTGACATTGTTGAAGTTGAGCAGCGAAGTGGGCGCGTTGAGCAGCTGGGCATCGCGCTCGAAGGTGATCTTCAAATTAGCGGTGTTACTGCTTACCCCGTTGTCGAACACGTCGGGACAGGGCGTGACGCTGTCGGCGGCAAACGCCGGGCAGGCGAGGGCGGTGAGCAGCCAGCCCACGAGGGAGATGGAGCGCCTGGCCGAGCGGACGTCCACGGTCACGAGTACGCAGTGTTCATCCTTGCAGTCTAGTAAAGCTCGGAAGCGTGTTCGGTCGAGGACGTCACAGGCCGATATTCGGAGATTCAATCCTGGCTAGTGCTGGAGCTCGATGCTTCACTGGACCCGTCGGCGAATCCTTCTTCTGAAGAAGGACTCAACAACGCTCGGCGCTGGGCCTCGTCGCGAAAGGCCTTCAGGCTTTCCGGCAGGCTCTTGGCGATGAGCCGATCTTCTATAAAACGGGGCGTGAAGGCAGTCAGGCTGACGTCGATGTGGTAGGTGGCCCGGGTTCGATTGGGCCCGAGGGGCTGCAACGCCCATCCGCCCTCGTTGCGTTGGAAAGGCCCTTCGACCAGCGACCAGACCAGACCCCTGCCGCCGGTTGATTTGAGATCGAGGATATAACTCAGGCGCTTGAGAATGTTCACGGTGAAGCGCACCCGCTGCTCGTCCTCGCTTGCACGCAGGATCTGCGTCTGCTCCATATGGGGCACAAATTCCGGGTAGCTGGCGAAACCCCAGATGACTTCCTGCACCACGTGGACAGGGGCGGCTATCTCTATGCTCCTTTCGATTTTCGTCATGATCCGCGTCCCGGATTCGGTACCTCAGCCGGACACGTAGCGCTTCGGCTGGCTTCGCCTCACAATGTCTGCTTCCAGTTCGAACCACGTGGGAGCGACAATGAGCCAGCCGGCAGAATCAAGCCACACCCAAAGCATGCAGCTTTCGGGCCCGACGAAGCAACCCGTCTGCGACGAGCTGCAGGTGATCGCGGAGCTGCTTCCCCTTGGCGGCGCGCGACTGCTGGAGCTCGGTTGCGGCGCGGCGGAGAAAACCCGGCAGATCGTTGAGCACAGCGACGTCCTAGAGATAGTGGCTGCGGAGGTCGACCAGATCCAACATCAGAAAAATCTGGTGCTCGACGAGCTGCCCAAGGTGTCATTCAGGTCCTTCGGCGCCGAGGCTGTGGATGAGCCCGACAACACCTTCGACGGCGTATTGATGTTCAAGTCGCTGCACCACGTGCCCGTGCCGATGATGGACACCGCGCTCGCCGAGATCGCCCGGGTGTTGAAGCCCGGCGGGCTCGCTTACATCTCAGAACCGGTTTTTGAGGGGGACTTCAACGAGATCATTCGGCTCTTCCACGACGAGTCGCTGGTGCGCCAGGAAGCCTTCGAGGCAGTACAGCGTGCGGTTGCCCGGGGCGTGTTGGAGCTGGCTGACGAGCGGTTCTTCAGAAACCGGATCAGGCTGCAATCGTTTTCGCAGTTCGAGCAGGGTATTCTCAACGTCACGCACACGGATCATGACGTCACGCCTGAACTGCTTGACCGGGTGCGCGCGAAATTCGAGAGCTATTGCGGGCCGGACGGCTACGTCTTCGAGATTCCCAATCGCGTGGATCTGCTGCGTAAACGGGCGTCCTGACGGGTATCCGCCGCGTCCCTTGCAGGGCGCCCGTGCACATGGCGGACCGGGTTATTTCAAAGGAGGGGAGGGAGAGCCAATAATGGATCTTTCAGCGGAACAGATGCGCCGCATGCTGGAGCAGATGATACGGATTCGAGAGTTCGACGAGCGTGCCGCGCTGCTCATGGAGCAGGCGCGGGTTCACGGCTCCGTTCACCTGTACTGTGGTGAGGAAGCCATCGCCGTCGGTGTCTGTGAGGCCCTGAACGCGGATGACTACATTACCTCTACCCATCGGGGCCATGGGCATCTGATCGCCAAGGGCGGCGACCCCCGCCGCATGTATGCCGAGCTTTTTGCCAAGACCACGGGGTACAACCGGGGTAAGGGCGGGTCCATGCACATGGCCGCTCTGGATCTGGGCATTATCGGCGCGAACGGCATCGTTGCCGCGGGGGCGCCCATAGCGCTTGGCGTCGCGTTTGCGAGCAGCTATCAGGACAACGGCAGGGTCACCGTCTGCTTCTTCGGCGACGGCGCCACCAACGAGGGGGCCTTTCACGAGGCCGTGAACATGGCCGCAATCCTCAAGGCGCCGGTGGTATTCGTCTGCGAAAACAATGGCTACGGGGAGTGGTCGCCCACGGCATCGCAGACCTCCGTCAGCGACATTGCAGACCGTGCGGCCGCATACGACATTCCTGGCGTGATCGTGGACGGGATGGACATCATGGCGGTGCATGAGGCCGCCATAGAAGCAATCGCGCGGGCCCGGAGCGGCCAGGGCCCCAGCCTGCTCGAGTGCAAAACCTACCGCTTCTATGATCACGTCGGCCGGGATTTCGGCGTTCTGCGTCGCGACGAGGAAGAGGTCGCCTACTGGCGGGCCCGTGATCCCATCGAGCAGTGGCAGAAAGCGCTGCTGGAACGCGGGCTGATCACGGAGCAGGAGGCCAGCACGCTGCGTGATGAAATCGTTCAGGAAATGGAAGACGCCATCGTCTGGGCTGAGCAGGGGCCTGACCCGGAACCGGCCGATCTCTGGCGCGATGTCTACACGGAGACGCGGACATGAGAACCATCAACATGACCGCGGCCATTGCGGAAGCTGTGGATCAGGAGATGGCCCGCGACGACAAGGTGTTCGTGGTGGGAGAAGATGTCAGGGTAGGGGGTCCTTTCGGCACCGATGCCGGCCTCTTTGAGAAGTATGGCGGCAGGCGGGTGGTCAACACGGCTATCTCGGAGCTGGCGCTGACCGGTCTCGGTGTCGGGTCCGCCGCGGTGGGGCTGCGCCCCGTGGTCGAGATCATGATCATGGACTTCGTTGCGGTGGCCATGGATCAGATCGTCAACCAGATGGCAAAGATGAAGTACATGCTGGGCGGCCAGGCGGTGCTGCCCATCGTGGTGACTACTCACGCGGGGGTAGACAGCAGCAGCGCGGCTCAGCATTCGGGCAGCCTGGAAGCCTGGTTCTGCCACGTTCCCGGGCTCAAGGTCGTGATGCCCACCAACGCCTATGACGCCAAAGGGATGATGATCTCCGCTATTCGTGACGACAACCCGGTGATCTTCATCAGCAACAAGCGCTGCCTGCAGACGAGTTGCGAGGTTCCGGAAGATGCCTATACGGTGCCGCTGGGTGTGGCGGAGGTGAAGCGTCCGGGATCTGACCTTACGCTGGTTGCCACGGGCCGGATGGTGCTGGACGCCCTCGAGGCCGCAGAGGACCTGGCGGCGGACGGGGTCAGCGTCGAGGTGATCGATCCGCGTACCCTGTCCCCGCTGGACATGGAATGCATTCTTGGGTCCGTGAGGAAAACCTCCAGGGCGGTGGTAGCCCAGGAAGCGGTGCGCTTCTGCGGGCTGGGGGCGGAGATTGCGGCAACCATTGCCGATGAATGCTTCGATTATCTGGACGCGCCGGTCAAACGGGTGGGGGCGCCCTTCACCCCGGTACCCTTCGCGCCGGTGCTGGAAAAAGACTACCTGCCTGGCAAGGCGTCGATTATTGGCGCGGTGAAGGAAATTTTCGGCGACTGATCTGGTATTGGAGCCTTCGGGATGGCAGATATGTTCGATATGTTCGGGGGCAACCGGCTGGTTGCGCACACGGGCGCCCGGTACCCCATCCTGCAGGCGCCGATGACCTGGATCGCCCGCGCGCAGCTGACCGCTGCGGTTTCCGCCGCCGGCGGTCTGGGCATCATGGAAACTTCCAGCGTAGATCTCAGAGTTACCCGGCGCGAGTTCGAATCGATCAAGGCGGCCACCGATCGCCCGTTCGGGGTGAACCTGCCCATTCTCTTTCTGCGCAAGAACGAGGAGATGGAACGCGCCATCATCGACTGGGTGATCGACCATGGGGTTGGATTCGTCACGACTTCTGCGGGTAATCCGCGTCGCCATGTCCAGCAGCTCAAAGAGGCGGGCGTTATCGTCTATCACGCGGTCCCTACCCTGGATGCGGCGCTCAAGGCAGAGGAAGCGGGGGTAGACGGTCTGATCGTCGAAGGGGCTGAGAGCGGCGGCATTCGCAATCAGGAGGAGGTGAACAGCTTCGTGCTGCTGCAGGCCGTGCGCGAGCGGGTTACCCTGCCTATCGTAGCGGCAGGCGGTATCGTTGATGGTCGAGGCATGGCGGCGGCCATGGCTCTGGGCGCTGACGGGATAGCCATGGGAACCCGTTTTGTCGCGTCTGTTGAAAGCCCGGTGCATCAGAACTACAAAGACGCCATCGTGGATGCTGGCGCGGACGGGACCATGATGCTGCCGCGTCCGCCGCGAGCCAAGTTCCGCACCTTGAAAACCAGAGCAGCGCTTGCGGCGGCGGCCAGTGAAACGGCAGTCGCGCCGCCACGGAACCTCATCGAGGGCCTGTACATCGAGGGAGATGTGGACAACACCATGGGGACCGCGGGGCAGAGCTCCGCGCTGATTCACGAGGTGAAACCGGTCGGGTCGATCATCGAAGACACCGTCCAGGGCTTCTGGCGGGAGATCGACCGCCTGGCGGCCATGCGGCCGGCCGCCCAGCCGGTCGCCCAGCCGGTCACCCTCAACGAAAGGAATGACTCATGAGCATCGAGGTCCTGCGTACCCCCGAGGAGCGGTTCGCTCTGTTGCCCAACTTCCCCTACGCGACGAACTACACCGATTCGCTCCAGGGATACGAGGGTCTGCGCCTGCACTATGTAGACGTCGGTTCCAGAGATGCGGACGATGTCTTTCTCTGCCTGCACGGCGAGCCGACCTGGTGCTATCTCTATCGCAAGATGATACCGGTATTCGAGGCCAGTGGCGGACGTGTCATAGCCCCTGACTTCTTCGGTTTCGGCCGGTCTGACAAGCCGGTGAACGACGCCGACTACACGTTCAGTTTTCACCGCAACACGCTCATCGCGCTGATCGAGCAGCTCGATCTGCGCAACATCACCCTGGTCTGCCAGGACTGGGGCGGCATCCTGGGTCTCAGCGTGCCCGTGGACATGCCGGAACGGTTCAAACGGCTCATCGTCATGAATACGGCTCTGCCCATTGGAAAGCCCGTCAGCGACGGTTTTGCCGGCTGGAAAGCTTACGCCGGCTCTTTTCAGGATATTCCGGTTTCGGGATTGATGGCCATGAGCTGTCCCGGCGTGCTGGACATGATGGATCTGGCCGCCTATGCCGCTCCCTTTCCCGACGCCCGCTATCAGGGTGGCGTGCGACGCTTCCCGCAGCTCGTTCCCGTTGAGCCCGGTATGGAAGGCGTTGCCTACTGTGAGCGCGCGCGAACTTTCTTCAGCGAGCAGTGGTCCGGGCAGTCGTTCATGGCCTGCGGCTCTCAGGACTTCGTGCTGGGCATGCCGGTGATGGAAGAGTTGCGCAGCGTCATCCGGGGCTGCCCGCCCATAGTGGAAATTTCGGAAGCGGGGCACTTCGTCCAGGAGTGGGGTGAGGCCATTGCCCGGGCGGCAGTGAAGTCTTTCGCCTGACAGGGAGCCGCGGTGCAATGGAGCTGATTGTTTTCGACCTCGACGGCACGCTGCTCAATAAGTCTGCCGAGATATCTGCCTATACCAGGGAGACGCTCACCCGTCTGTCCGATCGCGGTATCGCCTACACCATTGCCACGGGCAGAACCCTGCATGCTTCCCGATCCATCCTGGATGGAAACGGTTTTCGTCTGCCGCAGGCCTACAAGAACGGGGTGATGATCTGGGATCCCGAAACCGACGTGTTCAGCCATCAGAATTATCTGACCCTGTCGGAGATCGAGCACGTCCTCGACGCCATACTGGCGCAAGGCATCACGCCCTTCATCTTCACCCTCGAGCCGGGGAACCGGCACGCCGTTTACCATCCGCCGCTGCAGACAGACATTGAAAGACAGCTGGCGGAGGATTTTTCGAAGCGACGTGGCGTGGACGTGCTTCCCGCAGCGCGCATGCCGGCAGCGGCCGATATCACAAATATCAGCGCGCTCGGCATCCCTGCCGCCATAGATCCCGTGGAAGACATGGTGCTGTCCGAACCCGACCTGATCGCCTATGCCGGTACCGCGCTGGAAGGTGCTGAGCTGAAATGGATAGACATTCACCACAGCGAGGCCAGCAAGGGCGGTGCCGTGGAAATCCTCCGCAGCCAGCTTGGCGCCAGCCGGGTGCTGTGCTTCGGTGACAGTGACAATGATCTCAGCATGTTCGCCAGCGCGGACGAATGTTACGCGCCTGAAAATGCCAAGCCGCAGGTTAAAGCGGCTGCCAGCGCGGTGATCGGCCATCACGACGAGGACGGCATCGCCAGGTTTCTGCGCCAGCGCTTCTCCCTGGACCTGGATTGACGCCGGGGCCCCGGTGAGCGTGCTATTGAGCCCGGCGTGGAGCCGTGAGGATGGACAGGTAACCGGAAGCGAAAGTCGCGAAGGCGACGGCCCAGAGCACTCCCGATGCGGTAATCCAGAAAGCGCTTCGGGTGGGATCGAGCAGCGGACCGAAGACCCGGGCGAGCGCCGCCGCATGGATGGCCAGAAAGCATGTGATCTCCACCCCTCCCGCGCTTAGCGGTCGGCCCGTGTGCCCCAGCGCGCTGCGGGTCATCATTGACAGCATCAGACCCGCCATCGCACCAACAACGAGGGCGTGGACAGCGGGCGATGGAACGTAGCCCGGCGTCCCGTTCAGCAGGCCACGCAACAGCAAACAGATGGGTATCCAGAGATAAGACACCGGCAGCACCAGCAGCAGGGGGTTCTGAAGCGTCCTCCACGGTTGCCATCCGACGAGGCGAACCAGATGGACAGTCGCCGTGACGATCAGCAGCAATTGATAAGCTGTCGCATGAGTCGCAATGGAAGCGCTCGCCTCAAAAGGAATGAGCAGATCCACGAGCGTGATGAGCACCATCAACCCCACCACCAGCGACTCCAGTGCCGGCCAGCGTTTCGGTTGCAGAGATTCGATGGCGTTGGCGGAGAAGGCGGGAATCACCCGACCACCGATGATCACCATCAGCACGGCGATGAGATTCAAGGCGGTAACCTGCGCGACGCCCCGAGCGGCTGCCGGCAGCCAGCCGAACCCCGCGCCGTAGAAAGCCATGTTGGCGAGAAACAGAAGCAGAAGAATTCCGACCACGAAGCTGTTTCTGACGTTCCGCGCCCGCCATAGGGGCAGCGCCAGGGCGCAGGCGGCGAT
>CAMYJX010000075.1:19699-26852 GCA_947258825.1 uncultured Pseudomonadales bacterium | reverse complement strand
TTCTTGGCAAGGTGACCTACATTGCCGGCGAAGCGCGCCTTGCCCAAGACCCCGTAAACTTGCGCTGAGCAAGCAAGAATTAATCAGAGGTTCCCTAGCATCAACTGACTTGTTCGAGTATTTCTAATGTCGCAAAAGCAACAATTCCTGTTCGTCAGGCATGGCGAAACCGTGGGTAACCTGGAACAGATTGCCCACGGCCAGACAGAATCGCCTCTGAATGACCGGGGCATTCGTCAGGCGGAAATAACGGCCGCGATGCTGCGCGAGTGGAACACTCAGTATCATCGCGTGTATACCAGCCCGCTTTCCCGGGCCCATCATACCGGCGAGCACATCGCCGGAGCCCTCGGCATACCCATCGATACCCACGATGACCTCGTTGAGGGGTTTCTGGGCGATTGGGAAGGCATCACCTACAAAGAGCTGGATGAGGTCGGGTTTGCCAAGCACTCCATAAGAGACGACGATTTTCGAGGGCACAACGGCGAATCTCCCAACCAGTTGGCTGATCGCATGGCCAACGTGCTGGAGGAGATCAGAGCGCAGCATCCCGACGAGAACATAATCTTCGTCAGTCACGGCGCAGCGATTGCGCACCTGTTGGCCCGGCTGATGGATACCACCCCTGCGTTTGGCCACCAATATCTCATGCATAACTCGGCCGTCAGCGAAATTGCTTTTCACGGAGATGACGACAAGCCGGAGCTCTCGACCCTGAATTTTCATGATCACCTGCCGGAAGATCTGAAAATCAATCCGATGAGGCGTGACAGGAAGTCGAAGGGAGCAGGGGCGATACCAAAATCGGCCGACGATCTGACGGAGGATTGGTTGCAGAAGACCCTGTCGCCCCACATCGACGGCGCAACGATCACTGGTTTCAGCCCGCAGGTGATCGGCGTTGGTGAAGGGTTCATGGGCCAGCTGGCCAGAATCTCGCTTACTTATGCGGAAGATGACACCGCGGTGCCCCACAGCCTGATCGCCAAGTTTGCTGCCGCAAGATCAGACACTCGCGAAATGGCTCGAGACCAGAATCTGTACCGAAGAGAGATCGGCTTCTATCGGGACATCGGGCAGGACGTCGGCATAAGAGTACCCGTCTGCTACTACAGCGACTTCGATGAGGAGACGCAGTACTTCGTGATGCTGCTGGAAGATATGGCTCCGGGTGAGCCCAGCGACCAGGTGGTGGGTACCAGCAAAGAAACATCGCGACAGGTGATCGAAAACTTCGCCAGGCTGCACGCCAAATGGTGGAACAGCGACCAGCTGGATCACTACGACTGGACTAAATGGATCATCAACGAGCTGTCCATGGACGAGGCGCTGGTGCGTTTGCGGGAAAGCATCAAGCAGGTCGAAGAGACGGGCAGGTTCGACGCCTATCCTGAGATGAAGCGCCTGATGTATCTGCTGCCACCCCTGTTCCGCATGCAGCCCGCGCCCCCTTATCCCTTCTCGCTGACCCATGGTGATCTGCGTTCCGACAACATCATCCAGCCCTCTGAAAGCGGCGGTGAGTTCTGCGTTCTGGATTGGCAGCTGGCGGGTAAGGGCGACCCGGTAAACGACATCGCACGATGGATGGCCCAGAGCATCAGCATCGACGACCGGAAAGAAACCGAGCAAGCGTTGCTGAAGCTCTATCACGACACGCTCATCGCGCATGGCGTCACCGGTTACAGCTACAAGAAGTTCATCAACGGCTACAAAATGAACCTGGTTGTTATCCTGGTCATGTTTTCGATGGACATGGACAGCGTCGACCAGTCTTCCGACCGCGCGCAAGCGCTGTTCCACCGATTCTACTCCCGGCTGGATTCGGCCCTGGTTGATTGGGAGATTGAAAAGATCCTCAAGGTGCTCCCGCTGCTCATGCCGTTCATCAAGCTTTCGACCTGGTTCAAGATGTTGTTCAAGCCGAAATCCAATTCTCAGATGTAGCAGGAAGCGCGTTACGCGCTGCACATGTAGTACCGGTCGTAAAGCCGGATATGAATTGGCGTGCTCAACGGTCCCAGAAGGAGTAAATCGGATCGTCGGGATACAGCTCGCCGCGTGTGGACAGCGATTCGTACATGGTGCCGGGCTGGTCACGCTGATCCGTCGACGGCTGCTCGATGATCCAGTCCGCCACAAAGGTGCGGTGGCTGCACTTCCACGCCCCGTTCAGCCGCTGGTAGCGATCGATATAACGTCCACCTGTCAGGGTGTCCTGGTCGCCCTCATCGGTGACGGCGGTGGTGATCGCGATTACGTAGCTCTCAGCCACTGCGGTATCACCGTCCACTTGAATCCACTCGTTGCTCACTGTGTGCGACATGCGTCGCAGTTGTCGGGCTGTCTCCAGCATGAGGTCGCAGAACCCGGCGACATCCCCGGTATAGAAGTCGCCCACGTCTACGGTAGCGCCGGGCGCCCACAATGACCGTAGCAGCGACGTGTCGCCCCGATCCACGGCTCGCGCTTGAGCGCAAATCAGATCGTGAATTTCCGCCTTGGCCAGAGCCGCCTCGGCTCGCGCCGCCAGATCTGCTGATATCTGCACCTTTCCTCCGTCGCTTAGTCCTGAATTTTCCTCGACGCCCCACTGCGCGAGTAACCGAGCACCGGGATCGCTCATGCTCTTCACCCCACGCCTGAACGGTGACACGAAGCCGGCGATTCCGGTGCCCGTTGCCGGTTGATTGATGTTCCAGTCCATGACGTAAGTCCGATGGCTGAGGCGCCATTGACCATTGCGTCGCTCGTGGCGATCGAGATAACGTCCGCCGATCAGGGATTGCACCCCGTCACCAGGCGAGAAGACGAACACGTAGGATTCGGAAACTGCTCGATCGCCGTCAACTTTGATCCACACGTTGGCGGGGCGGTGCATGGTGATGCTGTCGGGCTGCTCAGGACCTCCGGCCAGAACCTCGCACAGCTCCGTGGCGGCACCGTTGAAAAACCCATAGGCGACCTGTGCGTCGTCGTGCCATGCTGATTTCAGCAGTGTCAGATCACCCCGGTCGATTCCCCGTTGCACGGTGGTGATCGCTTCGCTGATGGCTTGCCGGGCTATGAGCGCCTCCAGCGCCACCGGGAACTCGGCAACTGGCATTTGTTTCCACCTCCAACCTGCAGTGCTTGGCTGATACTTCATTCATCTGCAGGGGTTTACAACCCGGGTGCAGGTTCTGGCGCAACAGGTCCTTTTTGACATCCTTCAACAGTGTGAGTCTAATCTCCGGAGCGCAAGGGAGGGACCACCATGAACGAGATTACCAGGCATCCGTTGGCGATGGATGGCAAAGATCCCTCGAATCTGCGGGGTGATCCCATTGATCAGGAGCGCTACTACTCCAAATCCTTCATGGCCCGGGAGTGGCAGCACCTGTGGACCAAAATCTGGCACATCGCCGGTCGCGAGCAGCAGCTCCAGGAAGCCGGTGACTTTCTTGTCCACGATTTCATGCATGAATCGGTTTTCATCGTGAAGCAGAGAGACGGCTCACTTAAGGGTTTTTACAACGCCTGTGCCCACCGCGCCCAACGGCTCGTGTGGGAGAACGGTTTCCTGAAGCGCTTCACCTGTCCTTACCACGGGTGGGTATGGGGCTTGGATGGCGGGTTGCAGGACTGTCCCGATCGGAATGACTATCCTCAGGGTGACCCGGTTGGCAAGCTGAAACTGGCCGAAGTTCGTGTGGCCAGCTGGGCTGGGCTGGTCTGGTACACCATGGATGAGCGAGCGCCGGAGTTGTTGACCTACCTGGACCCCACGCCGGAGCTGTACAAGAACCACCAGTTCGAGAAAACGGTACGAGTCAATTGGCTTCGAGTGGCGCTCAACACCAACTGGAAATTCTGGTCCGACAATTTCAACGAGTCGTACCATACCCGCACCGTGCACCCTCAGGTGCCTCCGATCATCGACCAGGATCACTTCACTTCGCGCTATGAAATGTTCCCCATGGGTCACAACCGAATCGTTCAGATGGGACGTCCCTCGCTGAGAGATCGGTTGCCTGATGATATACCGCATCCGTTCGATGACACCTTGCGGGCCTGGGACATCGATCCCGATCAGTACCCGGATTTCGAAACCAAGGCCATGCAGGGTTGGCTGGACCTCAAGGCGGCAAAAAAGAAGCTCTGGAAAGAGAAAGGTCATCTCCACTACGAAAACCTGAATGACGAAGACCTGACCGAGAGCCCCTTTCAGGTGCTGTTTCCTAATGTCGCCATCGCGCCAGGCGCGGATTCCTTTCTTGTCTGGCGCTGGGAGCCCCATCCGACAGATCCTGATAAATGCTATTTCGATCAGTGGACCATGGCTTACCCCATTGAAGGCCAGGAGGAGTTCGTCAATCGCACGGCCGTAAATCCGCTTCGGCTTACCGAGGCGGAGCTGGATTTCAGAACGTACGACAACGGCGCTGGCGTTCAGGAGTACTCGGACCAGGTGGTCTATCAGGACTGGCAGCTGACTGCCGGTCAGACCGCCGGTTGGCGATCCAGAGGCTATCAGGAACCATACCTGGCGGCACAGGAAACCCGGGTAAGGCGGTTCCACGAAGTGTTGAACGACTACCTGGCCGGTAATCCCCCTGGCCGTTGATGCGCTTGTGAGTTTGGAGCGCGGGGTGCGATGCCGTCAACGATCCGTATCGGTCAGGACAGCCTGACGCGGTACACTTCGGCGAGAGAGGTATCGGCAGCCCGGGCCATTTCCAGGGCGTTGCTGGTAAGGGGTTGCATGCCTTCCGATTCCGCGAACCGACCGATGTCGGCGCTGCTGGCGCCGGCGGTAATGCGCTCCCGGAGCCCCGGCGTCACCATCAACAGCTCGTAGACCGCCCGCCGCCCCCGGTAGCCGGTGCCGTGACACAGGGAACAGCCGCAGCCTCGGAAAAAGGTTTCATTATGCGCCACGTTCAGCGCTCGCCGGATCGCGGGGTCTACCTTTTCCGGTTCGATGCACCCGGAGCAGTTGCGTCGGACCAGGCGCTGCGCCAGGACTGCCATGAGGCTGGTATTCACCAGGTACGGCTCGATGCCGATTTCCAGCAGGCGGGTCACCGCGCTGGCGGCGTCGTTGGTATGCAGGGTGGAGAGCACCAGGTGGCCGGTAAGAGAGCTTTCCACCGCCATCTTCGCCGTTTCCAGATCGCGAATCTCGCCCACCATCACCACGTCCGGGTCGTGCCTGAGTATGTGCCGTAGCGCCCGTGCGAAAGTCAGCCCGGTGGCGTTGTTTACCTGAATCTGGTTGATGCCCGCGAGCCGGTACTCCACCGGGTCCTCCACGGTAACGATATTGACATCTTTCTGGTGCACTTGCTGGAGCGCCGCATACAGGGTCGTCGACTTGCCGCAACCCGTCGGGCCGGTGACCAGCACCATGCCGGCGGTTCGGGACATCAGCTCGGCAAACCGCTCGGCGTCCGCCGAGGAAAAGCCCAGCGCATCCAGGGATTTTAGGCCCGCATCAGCGTCGAGAATGCGGATCACCACGCTTTCACCCTGCACCGTCGGAATGATGGACAGCCGGAGATCCACGACCCCGTTATCCCGGGACATGCGGAACCGACCATCCTGAGGAAGTCGATGCTCGGCGATGTCCATATTGCCGATAATCTTGATGCGGCTCACGATCGCCGGCAGCATCGACTTTTCGAAGCTGCGCATCTTCACCAGAGCGCCGTCGAGCCGGAACAGCAGATCCACCCTCTCTTCCAGGGGACGAAGGTGCACGTCCGAGGCCTGTTGTTGTATGGCGTCCATCAGAATGTTGTGAACCAGCCTGACTACGGGTTTTCCGCGTCCAAGCCGGTCGAGGTCTACGACCCCGCTCTGGCGTGCCTCGTCCTCGGGGTGCAGAAGACGTATCTGCTCCAGCGCGTCCTGATCGTCCCGTGGCCCGTACCATCTGGTAATGGCGCGCTCGATCTCGTCGCGTGGCGCGACCACCAGCTCAACCGGATGATCAGAGCTGAGGGTAAGGCATTCCCGGGTTCTTGCATCCGTGGGGTCCTCGACGGCCGCGACCAGGCCGGTGCCCGCGAAGCAAAGCGGCATGACTTCGTATTCCCGAGCGGTGGCAGCAGGTAAGGCGTCCACCGCCTGCTGATCGATCTCGAAGCTCAGCAGATCCACGCAGGGTAATCCCAGCGTCTGCGCGTACGCCTGCTGCAGGGATTCCTCATCCACATCGCCACTTGCCCGGACGGCGTCTCTCGGCGGCATTCCGCTGTGGGCCAGCGACACCGCGCGAGTCCATTGCATCTCGTTGATCAGCCCCTGAGCCAGCAGCAGATCATTCAGGGAATCCGGAGAGCCCTGGGGAGGGCTGGACAGCAGGCGCGACATTTCTGCCGCATTCAGCGGGCCCGGCGCGGGAAAGCCACCGAAAGGCGCAGCCTGGCAATCTGCAGAGGTGGCGCTGTGAGGGTCTAAATCCATGTGCTCACGATGGCGCTGTGAGCGCCGCGTCCATCAGTTGACGAGAAAAGAGTATGCGTCGGAAGCCTGCCTGCGACCGTGATCTGGGTATCAATCAAACAGCGAACGTTCTTGACACAGGCAAGATCGGCAGATAGTGATGAGCTCAGCAATGCAGAGGCCGTCAGGAATCAGCCATGAACAGCCGCTCGAAAACAGCCGCACGGGTACCCTATATTCGCCGCTCGCGTGAATATTACCAGGCCCAGGGATTCGAACGTGCCTATCGCTACGCCCACTTTGATGGGGCGCCGTTCACCAGGCTGCCGAAGCCGCTGGAGAGCTGCACCTTGGGTCTGGTGACCACCGCCAGCACGTACCCGCGTGCCAGCCTGGAACCGCGCAGAATAGACTCTGGAACCACCTCGCCACCACCGGCCAGACTCTACACCGACGACCTGTCCTGGGATAAGCAAGCCACCCACACGGATGATCTGAATACGTTCTGTCCCATCGAGCACCTGCAGGCGCTGGCAGCCGAAGGCACCATCGGCGCGCTGGCGCCGCGGTTTCACTGCGCTGCTACCGAGTACAGCCAGCGAACCACATTGGAAAAAGACGCGCCCGAGCTGCATCGGCGCCTGTTGGAAGACCAGGCCGACATCGCCCTTCTGGTTCCGTTGTGACCCGTCTGCCACCAGACCGTGAGTCTGGTTGCACG
>CAMYJX010000075.1:0-19626 GCA_947258825.1 uncultured Pseudomonadales bacterium | reverse complement strand
CCACCGTGATTATCGGTTCCGCGCTCGACATCGTTGAACGCTGCGGCGTACCGCGTTTCCTGTTCGTCGATTTTCCGTTGGGTAATCCCTGTGGCAAACCCTGGGATAGAGCGATGCAGCAACGCATTGTGCGCCAGGGAATCAACCTGTTCGAAACGATCGATGCCCCCCAGGGCACCGTTCGCTGTGACGAGGAATGGGGTGACGATGACTGGCGCGACCGGTACATGGAGGTCAACGATGACAATCGCGAAGAGCTGGCCCGCAAAGGCGAAGCGCTGCGTCAACGGCGGGCAAACCGTGAGTACAGGTTCGGCTAGGGCCAGCGGAATCCGGCCGCCGGATCCCGATGCTGTTCTCCGCGTGATATGGTCTGCTGCCATACCCGAGGCCAGGTGAATTCCCCAATGATAAACATTGAACACCACCGTGATACCGACCTTTCAGCCGACAGCGTCTGGGAGGAAATGCGTCACTTCGATCGAGTGCTGAAATGGATCCCACGCGGCGATGAAAGTACGGTTACCGTTAAGGGCGAAGGAATCGGCATGGTGCGTGACATACAGCTGGCGACCATGGGCTACGTGCAGCATCGGCTGCTGGACTATGACGACGAGAAGCGGATGTTCAGCTACGAGCTCACGGCGGGCAAGCCTCTGGGCATGCAGGACTATACCGTCGTCGCCACGGTGACCCCCATTGATGCGGATCATTGCACAATCCGCTGGGCCGGCAGGATGACGGGCGACGGCAGCGTGGATGAAGCTGAAATTGGCCACGCGCTGGAAACGGCCCTGGGCAACATGACCACCGGCATTATTGCTGTCCTCAAAGGTGAAGCGCCGGAATTCGTGCAGCAACCGCGTGTTGATGACTGAGCATGACCCGCCCTCGAGTGGCCAGGTTCTTCTGGCCGATGATCTCAGTGCCCTCCAGGTGCTGCATGCGGTTCTTGCTGATACGGCGGCCGCCTTACCCAGCGTTTTCGGCGCCGTCGGCCTGCCGGCCACCGCGGAGGCACTCCGTAGCGTCTATCCGGACGTGCTGCCCCGGTTCGAGGCCTCGAGGGTCGCCAGTGACGCGCGCTCCGAGATAGCCCGGCAGCTTGCAGCCGCGTTGGGGGCGCACCTGGTCTGGCAGGATGAATCCGGTGCCCGCCCGCTTCAGGAGGCGCTTGCGGAACCGGCAGATCCACTGCCCCTCGAGACCCATGCCTTCGACGGGCGGCCAGGCTGGCAGCCTGAGCTGATCTATCGGGGAGAACGCTGGGAAGCGACGCGCCTGGCCGAGCTCGGCGAGCTGCTGGTGAGCCGGCGAATGATCACGTCCAGGGCGGGAGATGCACTCGCCTGGGTCGGCGAGTCGCTGCTGGATGCGGGCATCCTGCAGCTGACCGGACGCAAGATAGCCGTGCTTGGTGGTGGCGCGGAGATGGCGCCGACGCGGCTGTGGCTGGCCTCGGGTGCCGATGTCCTGTGGCTCGATACCGAGCCCCCGCCGCGGAGCTGGTGGCAGAAGCCGGGTATGTCTGGCCGCCTGTTCTGGCCCGCGGGCAACGCGGATCTGCTCACGAAACCCCAGGCGGTGCTCGCGACATTGATCGCATTTGCCGATGGTACGCCCTTGGATGTGGGGCTGTACGCCTACGCGCCGGGACAAGCACGAGAGCTGCGCCTGACCGCGAGCATGAACGCCCTGCTCAACGCCCTGCCGGACGAGCTGGTGGCCAGCGTCACGATGCTTGTTTCACCCACGACGCCCACGGCGATGTCGGCGTCGGATCTTGCTGCGATGGATGCTCGCCTGGCCGCGCGGCCGCTGTGGGAAGCTGCCCTGGCGCGGCTGGGACTGCTTGGCGCCGGCGGCGGAAGGGCTGCGGTCGGTGACGCTGCCGCCACCCGCACCGTGGTTGCCATCCAGGGCGCCAGTTACCAGGCGGCGCAGTATCTCGGCAAGATCATGATGGCGGAAAGCTGGGCCAGCTCCGATCGGTCGGGTTCGGTGCAGTCGCAGCCGTTGCGGGTGTCCGCCAACACCGCCGCCATCACGCGTACGCGATCTCTCTCGCATCCGGTTTTCGCGGCGGCATTCGGTGGGGCGGCGGCCTTCGGCGTCGAGACGCTGCCGCCTCGCCAGTCCCGCCGCATCAACGGCCTGCTGGCGTTGCACGATTGGATGCATCCCGATTTGCCGGTGCCTGGCGCCGTGCGTGTGCACGGCGGCATTCACACGTTGCCCTATCCCCTGGGCTCGGCGCTACGCGTGGCGGCAGCCTTCGGTTTCGCCCGCTCACCTCGGCTTTTGCGTGGGCTGGTGGGTTAAACTTGACACTTAGCCGGCCGACAGGCGACTTCGACGCCCGGACCCCATTCATCAGACCAAGGAGAATCCATGGCTGGAATCGACATTCCGAACTTCGGTGAGCTGCTGGCGACACACCTGAGTAGCGTTCCCGGCGAAGCTTATCCCTATTTGCTGTCGCAACTGGAGCGAACAGCGGCGGATCGTTATCGCGTATGGGCCGACGAGGTCCCGGAGCATCGTGACGGCTTGCTCGCCTGCGCGGCGCGGGAAGACGAGATCGCCGATCGTGTGGAGGCTTTGTTTCCACCCTCTGAGGAGCATCGCGCGCTTGTCGCGGCGGTCATTCCCAAGGCGAAGGCCACGTACTATGAAGTATTCGAGCCCTACACCCCGGTTGAGCAGATGACCATACAGGCCAAAGCGGAGCGCCAGGGTGCCAACGCCTGGCAGAATCTCAAGGCTTTGTACCCGCAGCAAACCGAGGCGCTCGATCAGCTGTCGGAGATCGAGATCGGCAGCGCCGATTACCTGGACGCGCTCCTGTCCAGCCTGAACAGCGAGACGGCATGATCGATCCGGTATGAGCGAAGCTCTGCCGCGTAAGACCATCCTGGCGCACGGCACGCTGGGGCTGCCGCTCGCGGTGATCGGCTATCCGCTGTCGATATGGATTCCGGCGCACTATTCCGGAGGTCTGGGTATCAGCCTCGCCGCGGTGGGGACGATTCTGATGCTGGCGCGCCTGACGGACGTCCTGACCGACCCCATCATGGGCGAGATCTCGGATCGATGGCGAACCCGTTTCGGCCGGCGCAAGCCTTGGGTCGTGGTGGGGACCTTCACCATGATGCTGGGGGTTTACAACCTGTTCATTCCCCATGGAGAGGTCGGGCTCTGGTATTTTCTGGTCTGGCTGGCCGTGTTCTTCCTCGGCAGCACCATGATCGCGCTGCCGCACCGTGCGTGGGGTGCCGAGCTCTCGCCCGATTACCATCAGCGCAGCCGCGTCACCGCTGCACGCGAGATATTCGTGCTGGTGGGGCTCATGGTCGCCGCTGCCGTGCCGATGATCGTGGAGCTGCGCGCCGACGGCACCGCGGTAGGCGAAGTTTTCATCACCCTGTGGAACGACGCCTTGGGCGCGTTTTCCGGTGACTTCGGCGACAAAAAGGTGGTCGACCGGGCGACCTTGACCGGCCCGGTGCTGGCCGGTCTTGCCTGGACGATCGTGCTGGTGTTGCCCATCTGCGCGACGATCGTCATTACCCTGGTGAAAGAACCCAAACAGGCCGTTGCGACCGAGACGAGGCCGAGCTTCCGTGAAGGTTTGAAGCTCGTCATGAGAAACGGCCCCATGGTGCGGGTGCTGATCATCGCGGTGCTGGTCTATTTCGGTGAATCGTTCAGGAACGCGGTGTCCCTGTTCTTCATTCGCGACATCGTCGGCGTGCCGACCATCGGTGCCGCGTACTTCCTTTATTTCATAGCCGGCCTGGGGGCGATTCCCTTCTGGCTCTGGCTCGGCCGCAGGGTCGGCAAGCACCGTGCGTTCATGGGTACGCTTCTGACCGTCGCAGCGGTCAGTGCGGCCAACCTCCTGCTGGACTACGGCGACTATCTGGCTTTCTTCGTGCTCTTCATCATCAAAGGGTTCTGCTTCGGCGGGTTGCAGTTTCTTCCCGTGGCAATGCTCGCCGACGTGGTCGACGTGGACGCCGCCCGTTCCGGCAGCCGACGGGCGGGCACCTATTTCGCCTTTCTGGGTTTCTCGGAAAAGATTGCCATCGCTTTCGGCACGGGCGTGTCGCTGAACGTGGTGGGGCTGCTGGGATTCGACCCGGCCGGTGGCGTGGCTGCGAGCACCGATTCGGGCGTGCTGGCGTTGCGGCTCGTCTACTGTCTCGGGCCCGTGGTGTTTTATGGCCTTGCGATGCGGCTCATCTGGTCCTACCCGTTGACGCCGGCTCGACATGCCCGCTTGCGCTCGAGCCTCGACCGGCGCGCCCGGCGTCTGGCGGGGCTTGCAGCGGAAACTGGTACCGAAGTGGATCCCTGATGGTCATTGCCATCGTCTGCGGGTTCTTATGTTTCTTGCGCCGCGGCCCCTTGCCAGAAGCCGTGGAAACCGTAGGGTTGAAGCGGCAGCGGTACCGCCGCGATCGGCCCCTTAGCAAGTGCTTTCGGATCGAACACGCAGAGCTTCGTGTTCTTTGCAGCGCCGTCGTATACAGCCGCGACGACCCAACCATCGTCGAGGTCTCCGGCATCCGGGCGAGGTGCGAAGACGGGCTCGCCGACGAACTGCCCCTCGCCGGCACTCCAGACTTCGGTGGGGCGGGAACGATCTACCGTATCCACACGGGCAATCGCATCGAACGGATCCGACTTCGAGCCGTTGCTGCGCGTCGACGCGTAGATGGCGGGCGCGGCTTGGCCCTCCCGGGCGGGATGGACGCGCGGAAAGTCCATGCCGTAGTCGGACAGCTGCTCCCATTGCGCTTCGTCGGAGTCGTCGCGTACCGTCGCGCGGTAGAGTTTCTGGAACGACGAGCGGTTGTCAGGCAGCTCGGGATCGAGCGGCAGGCGCGGACCCTGAAAACCGAACTCGGCGCCGAATTCAAATGACTCGAACGCGCACAACTCCACGGCGCAAGTGCTCTCGTCGACGTCGTGAGCGTTCGCGAAGTGAATGACGAACGCTCGCTGAGGGAGGCGGATCGTGCGAACTGGACCAGGGCGGTCGCGAGGAATCAGGTACAGCTCTCCGCCCTTCGAGTCGTCCGTATGCAGTGCCTGTATCAGCGAGCCGAAGCCGAGCATTGCCTTGGCGAATTTCGGCAAGCTTGCTTTCATCGGGTTGCCCGCGAGCACGTACCAGCGAGGGGTTGCAACGAAATCGTGCTCGAAGTGCATGCCGGGAATGGTCACCTCGCGCTCGGCGACCTGCTGGCCGGTGGCGTCGAACTCGCGGAATATGAAGCGGGAAGGGCTTTCTCGGAACAGGTTGCAGCCGATGAGGCGATCGGCACCGGTGTCGATGCGCATGTGCGCGAGGAAAGCGGCGTCGGGTAGGGCGCCGCCAAAAGTTTCTTCGCCGATCGTCTCCAGGCTCTGTGCGTCCAGGGCGTAGGGTCGGCCGCCTTCCCAGCCCGAGATCAGGCGCCCCGACCACGGCTGGATGGTGGTATTCGACACGTTGCGCGGACCGGGCGCGCGAATGTTGCTCAGCGGAAAATTGCTGATGTTTGTACCCAGGCCCTTGTGCACGAGGTGCCCGGCAGCCTTTTCGTCGACATAGGCGGGGGTCTTTACGAACCGCGCCCGGTAGCTGGCGCCGCCATCGTTGGTGAAGGTGAGCGATCGTACGAGGCCGTGGCCATCGAACGGGTGTGCGAGCCGCCCGCCGATCTTCGTCCACCCGGGACCGTTCTGGAGATGACGCCCGCCGGCGAGCTCGCGGGGAAGCTCGCCCTCGATTGCCGACGCTGGAATATCAAACGTTTGCTCGCCCGGCTCCGCCGTCATTACCGCGTTCCACGCGTCTGCTCGCACGCTCATCTCGTTCTCCTTCAGCTGAATCGTTGCCGGGCAAGGCATTCACTTTCATTGTACGCGAGAAACTCCGGCTCCGGTCGTTCAGCGCGGCCGGGGGTTTAACGTTCACCGAAGGATTCGTCGAGGGTTTTGCGTAATGGTTTGAGCAGGAAGCCCATCAGGGACCGCCGACCGGTTCGGATATCCACCTGAGCGGTCATGCCGGGAACGATCTCCAGATTCCGACCGGTATTGGTCAGAACAGGCGAGGTGTCCGGCTTGACGTGCACGCGGTAGTACACCTCCGTTCCACGCCCGGATTCCTCTTTCAGAGTGTCGGCACTGACGTAGGTGACCGTCGCAGGAACGGTGCCGTGGATGGTGTAGTCGAAAGGATCGAATCGGATGCTGGCCGCCAGGCCCGGCTCGACTCGGGCGATATCGGCGGGACTGACGCGGGATTCGATCAGCAGCTCGTCATCGATCGGCACGATCTGCATGAGCTCCTCGCCGGGTCCGAGCACGCCGCCCACGGTCGTGACCCGGATGTTTTTGACGATTCCGGGAACCAGCGCGGTAAATACGCTGTTTTCCTGCTCCTCGAGCCGACGGATGAGCAACTGTTCGTTCTGGGCGATCTCGTCCTCCGCCCTGGTCAGCTCCAGTCGGGCTTCCTCGAGAAAGCGGTTCTGCCGGTTGACCAGTTGGGCCTCTGCTTCGTTCAGGCCGCGCTCGGCCCGCAGCAGCTCGGCGCCGCTGGCATCGCCGTCGTCGTGGAGATCCTGCACCAGCTCCAGCTCCCGCGCCGACAGATCCACCGCCACCCGCAGGGTGCGCAGCTCCTCGGACAGGCCGGTTCGGCGCTGCGCGAAGAGCGCCTGCTCGACCCGGGTAGTCTCCGGGGCCTGTTCCTTCAGCGCTTCCGGAAACGTCAGCGCGTCGCGGCCGACCACTTCTGCGCGCAGGCGCGCGACTTTGGCCTTGAGCGCGAAAAGACGCGCGTTGATTTCGCCTACCGTGGAAGCAAAGCGGGTCTGATCCAGCCGGGCGAGAACCTGCCCCAGCTGCACCCTATCGCCCTCGCGCACCAGCAGCTCGTTCAGCACGCCGCCATCCACGGACTGAATGACCTGCACGCGGCTGCCGGTTATGACCTCACCCCTGGCTGGAGCCACCTCGTCGATCTGGAACAGGTTGGCCCAGACGATGAATACAACGACGGCGACCGCCAGCACCATCAGCATGGTGTGATGGCGACCCAGGTGGGCCCGCTGCAGCCGCTCGATGCGCTGCCGGTCCTGGGGGCGGTCCTGGTCCGCTGCGCTGTCAGACAACATCGACATTGGGAGTTTGAGCCGCGGGCGGTGGTTGGGTTTGTCCGGCCATCTGTGGCAACAGCGACTCCGGGCTGCCGTCCCGGACGACGCGCCCCTGCTGCATGATCATCACGCGGTTGACCAGCCGGCTCGCCAGCAGCGGCCTATGGGTGCTGACGACCAGTATGTCGCTCGGTTGCAGGTTAGCCTCCAGGGCTTGCCACACCCGCTCCTCCATCTCTCTGTCCAGCGATGCCGTGGGTTCGTCCAGCAGCCAGATGCGAGGCTGGTTGATGAGCACCCGCGCCAGCGCCACCAGCTGTCGCTGGCCGCCGGAGAGACCTTCGCCGCCCTCGCTGATAGGCAGATCCATGCCCAGCGGGCTGCCGGCGGCAATGGCGTCGATGCCCAGCTGCTGGCTGATCTGCAGCACCCGGTCGTCGCCGGCCGTGCCGGTGAGGCAGAGGTTGCTGCGCAGAGTTCCCCGGAACAGGTGTACCGATTGCGGCAGATAGCCGATCTGTGTGCTGACCAGCATGGGATCCGTCTCCCACAGATCTGCCTGGCCGAGACGCACCCGTCCCTCGCTGGGTCGATAGAGACCGGCCAGGATCTTCAGCAGGGTGGATTTGCCCGACCCCACAGGACCCGCGAGCAGAACCCGATCGCCGGACTCGAGGCGCAACTGGTCGACGCTGAGCTGGCGGACGGGCGAGCCTTCGTAGCCAAAGCGGACGCCCTCCAACGCCATCGAGGTGGGCGCCTCATCGGTCAGAAGCAGCTGCTGGTCGGAACGACGCTCGGATTTGAGCGCGAGGACCTGGTGCACCATGTTCAATGCCTGGCTGACGTGCTGCCACTGCACCAGGTACTGCACGCTCTGTGCTACGGGCGCGATGATGCGGCCGCCGAGGATGCTGCAGGCAATCAAGCCGCCCATGGTCAGGAGGCCTGCTTCGATCTGCCACACGCCGACCACGACCGCCGAGACGTATGCGATGGTGGAGAGGCTGCTGGTCGTGACCGTGGAAAGGCTGCTGATGGCGCGCTGCTGGATGCCGTAGCGGTTGATGCTTGCGGTGATGTCCTGCCACTCACGGGCGAAGCGCCAGCCGGCGTTGTTGGCGCGGATGGTTTCGGCCCCGCGGATGCTGTCGACCAGCAACCCCTGGCGCTCGTTGGTGCGCGAGAGCTGGCTGTGCAGTAGGCCCCTCAGCCGCCATTGGGTGAGAACGCCCAGCACCAGCGCCGCCGGCAGCAACAGGACGTAGACCCACGCGACGGCGCCCCCGATGATGCCGATGAAGCCCAGAAACATCAGCGCGAACGGCAGATCCACGAGCGCGAACACGACGGTGGCGGAAAAGAACTGGCGCACCGCTTCGAGGCTGCCGACCTGCGCGGCCAGCGTGCCGAGGCTGCGCGGTTGCGCATCGAGCTGCACGTGCAGCAGGTGCTCGAATACCTGCTGCGAGAGCCGCTGGTTGAGCGCGCAGGCAAGGCTGTCGAGTATGCGCGCGCGGATCGTCTTGAGCGTCCAGTCCAGGATCACGACGATTGCCATGCCGGCGGCGAGCGTGGTCAGCGTAGCGTAGGCCAGGGTGGGCACAACGCGGTCGTAAACCTGCATGGCGAACAGTGACGTGGAAACGCCGATCAGGTTGACGATGCAGGTGGCCACGGTGATTTTCCACAGCCAACCGCGATCCCGGAACAGCTCCTTCCAGACCAGGCGGGCTGCCAGGTTGTCCGACAGCGTCGCCGTATCGTCCGGCCCGCGGGAGCGCGGGGGCTTGATCCAGAGCACCTCGGCGCCGTCCAGCTCTGCAGGGGTGACGCTGGATTGCGCGCCGTCGGCGCCGGCGAGAAGCACAGCGTCGGCATCGGCATGGTCGGCGTAGTGCCACGCGTCCTGGTAACGCAGCAGCGCCGGCAGGCGGCTCGGGTCGAACCGCCGCCAGGGCAGCAGGATCGGCGTCAGCTCTTTGACTTCCGCCGCGATCAGCACCTTGCGCAACCACTGGGTGGGCGCGCCTTGTGACCATCCTGTTCCGACCTTTGCCCCGGCCGCGCGCAGTCGCGTGGCGTCGGAGGGGATATCCAGCGCTTCCAGCAGCCGCTGCACCAGCGCCAGATCGGGTTGGCGGTCTTTGTTGTCCGGCTGCTCAGCCATCGTCGTGCGCTTCGATGCCCGCCAGGCTGTCGAGCCCGCCGATCATGGCCTGCAGCTGCAGGGAATAGATGCGCCATTCGGTTTGCGCCTGCACCAGCTGACGGTTCTGCTCGAACCGTTCCCGCTGGATGTTCAGCAGATCCAGCCAGCTCTTGGTTCCGCTCTCGTACTGGCGCTGATAGGAGTCAAACAGGGATACCAGATCGCTCAGGGACTGGTTCTGCAGTTCGATCAGGTCGGTCTGCAGCCGGCGGCTGCGCTGCAGGCCGTCAATCTCCCGCTTCAATTCGATCTTGGCGGCGGCGAGGTCCTGGAATGCCGCCATGCGACTGGCACTCGCTTCTCCCCGGCGGCCCCGGTCCGCAAAGCCGAGACCGTCCAGCGACCCTTCGAACACCACGCTGACCTGGCTGTCGTCGCTCAGCCCCGGCTGGTCGTACAGCTTGTCCGCCTGCAGGTAAATGGTGGGCATGGAGTAAGTCTTGGCCCGGTCGACCTCTGCATCAGCCTGCCCGAGCTGCTGCTGCTTGAGACGGATCTGGGCACTCCGATCCATGGCCTGCTGCAGCAGATCGGTGGAGGCCTGCAGCTCGAGCAGGCCCGAGGGCACCGGCTCGTCGGCACCGAGCATCACCTGAGTGAGCGCGGCCAGATCTTCCTGGGCCGCTCGCTTTTCGTTGATGGCGCGCTGGACCATGGCCTGGGCCTGAGCCAACCGCGTGGCCGCCAGGCGCGCATCTGCGCTGGAGGCCAGCTGCCCTTCCACTCGGCGCTGGATCTGTGCGAGCAGCTTTCTGTGCTGCGCTTCATTCTGCTGCGCAATGTCGATGAGTTCGATGCTGCCGCGCACCGTCACATAAGCCACGCCGGTGTCCTCGAGCAGTTGCCGGCGCACGCGCAGCAGGTCCGCGCGTTCCGTGCTCACCTGGGCGTTCGCCACCGCGATGCTGTCGTTGATGCGGCCGAAGGACCAGATGGGCTGGCGGACGCGCAGTATGGAGGGGCGGGAGACATCCTCGCCGTTGAGCCCCGAGCGGTCACCGTCCGCGTACTGCTGTGCCTGGGCCGAAAGGGTGGGATATCGCTGACTGCGGGCGCCATCCGCGGCGTAGCGCCTCGCTTCGACTTCCGCCGCCTGGCCGGCGACGGCGGGGTTGTTGCGAAGGGTTGCCTGCAGCGCATCGCGCAGCCCGTCTGCGCCGGCTGGGGTCGTGCTGCAGAGCAGACAGGCGAACAGAAGTCGGCGCCGTGCATCTCTTATCCAGAGCTTCAGCATTTGGACTCCCCGGACAGGAACAGATAGTCGAGGTGGACAGGCGGCTCCTCCGCGGAGTTGCCTTCCGTAAGGGGAGCGGCCTGGGTAACACCGGCATCAGTCAGCGCTGCGCTATTGACCAGCGCCACGCTATTGACCAGCGCCACGGCGTCCTGATCCCGACTGCACAGCCGATAGGCCTGGTCCAGATCGCTGCGCCAATGATTGTTCCACGGGCAGCGCTCCAGAGCCTGCTCCATCAACGCGATACCTTCGTCCTGGTGGCTTTTGCCCATGTAGATCAGGCCCAGCATGAAGCGAGCGGCGGCGTGCTCCGGCAGGTAGTGCAGGAGCTGTTTGAAACGGTACTCGGCGGCGTCCAGATCGCCCTGACGGTAGCGGTCGACACCGGCATTCAACCAGCCGGGCTCCGGCAGGGTCACCATCTCGATGGGGTCGCAGGTAATTTTCCGATTGGTGCCGGCGATCAAGGGCTTCAGGTGTTGCTGGTAACGCTGCCACCTGGCTTTCGAGCTGGCGTAGAGGGGCTGACGCACCTGCCAGACGCTGGCAGTCTTCACCGGTCGCTGCAGCGCGTTGAAATCGAGCACCCGCGGTTCCCAGTCGACGCCGATGTGCGCCAGCATGCGACGGGCGCTGGTTTCCGGATCGTCGACGACGTCTTCGTAGTTGATCTCCAGAATTGCCTCGGGCAACACCTGCTGCCAGTGATGCATCAGCAGATTGTGGTCTGCGAGCTGCTCGCCGATCCAGTCCAGGTCGTAGGCGAACCCCATGCCACCGTGCTTGCCGGCGTAGTCGGTGAAATAGTTCGAGACCGCAATATCCCGGGGGTCACGGCGCACGGAAATGATCTTCGCCCGAGGGAACAGCAATCTGATCAGGCCGATGTTCTCGAAGTTGTGGGGCAGCTTGTCCACTACCTTATCCGCCACCTTTTCCGTCTCTTGAGCATAGTCCCTCAGCTCCTTCAGGACGTTTTCGGCAATGCCCCGGGCCACTTGCGGGTCCAGGTCGTCCACACAGTCGGGGTAGCGACGCCCGGAGCCGGTGTGGCGTTCCCAGCGCTCCAACCCTGCGATCACCCGGGGAATCGTGCCCAGCTCGCCGGCGCCGTGGATCCGGCTGTGCCCGGCGATGATCTGCTCTACCAGCGTCGTGCCGGAGCGGGGCATCCCCACCACGAACACGGGCAGGTTTGACTCGTGACCGCAGCCGCGACGGCGCTCGAACAAGGCCCTGGGGAAGGCGTGGCGGATGCGGGCACACCGTTGGCGATGGGCCCTGGGGTCGTAGCGCAGCAGCCGGCGGCTGGCAGTGTTGGCTGCCTCCGCCAGGGCAAAGGCTTTGTCGTAGTCCTCACGCTTTTCCCAGGCGGCGGCGAGCTGAAACAGCAGACCGGTGCGCACCGAGCCCTCCATGCCAGGTGTGCGGGCGAACTCCTCGAGCCGGTGCAGGGTATCGATGTCCTCCGGGAAGCGGCGCGCGTTGATCAGCGCTCCATGGCCCCGCGTCGGGTCGATGGCCTTGACCCGTTCGAACAGAGCCACGGCTTCTTCGATGCGGCCGAGCTGCATGAACAGCTGACCCAGCCCCTGTAGAGCGGCGATCATCTGCGGCCGCTGCTCCAGGGCCTGCCGATAGCGCTGTTCGGCGGCGCTGAAATCCTGTTCCTGGGCCTCGACGCCGGCCAGTGCCAGCTCGACCTGCAGGCGTCGTTCAACGACCGCGTGCGAGTGGGCGCTGGCCCCGTCGGCGCAGCCGGCGTTCTTCACGGTTTCCCGGTCGAGCTGGTCCCGGGCTTGCTCCGCGGCCTCTCTCGCCAGGCCCGGATGGGACTGCAGAGCGGTGGCCGACAGCCGGGTCCACCACGAATCGGTGGGCTTGTTCTGCGCGCCCGCCAGATGGATGGCCCGGCGCAGCAGCGCGAGGGCCTGGCGCGTGCGCCCCTGCAGTTGCGCCAGCTCCGCAAGCTGACCGTAGAGCTCCAGGTGTTCCGGATAGCGGCGCAGCCCGGTGCGTAGCCATTCCTCCGCCTGGGCGTGGCGATCGCTGGCTGCCAGGCGTTGGGCAAGACCGGAAACCAGTACGCACCAGTCACCTTCGTCCAGGGTGTCCCGCTGGCCCTCCACCCAGGCTTCCGCTGCTTCCATCCGCTCCTGGCCCAGCCACAGATCCAGCTGCATATCCCGCAGCTGTCGGCTGTGGGTCCGACGCTGGTCGGCGGGCCACTGCGCCTTTTCCTTTGCCCAGAACGTCCAGGCAGCATCGAGACATCTGGTCATGTCGGCCCAACGGCCGCTGTCCCGATACAGTCGCAGCAGGCTGTGGTACACCGCCAGGAAGGGTTGCAGGCTCAGGCTCTGTTCGTACAGCGCCAGGGCGTCCCGTTGCCGTTCCTGCCGCAGCCGGCACCAGGCCAGACGGGCCAGGAGGAGGGCGTAGCTCGCGTTTTCCCTCCCAGCGTATTCTCGCCGAGCCAGTTCAGGCCGAGCCAGTTCAGGCCGAGCCAGTTCAGGCCGAGCCAGTTCAGGCCGAGCCAGTACCGCTGCCAGATCGACGCGAGCGTCGAACGCCAGCGCGTCGTGATCCAGGGACGCCAGGATCGAACGTGGGTCGGCTGCATTGCCCAGATGGGCACAGGCCAGCGCCAGCAGCACCGGTACGCCGGGATCGCTTGAATCCGCGCCGAGGCAGGCTTCGTGCAGGGCTGAGTAGTTGTGTTGCTCCGCCAGGCGGCGGAGCAGGGTCAACGCCTCCATGATCGCGTCATATCAGACCAGGCCCTGCGAGGTCAGGATGCCGGCGGGCATGGTGAGGCTGAACGTAGCGCCGAGTGTGGCGCCACCGAAAGGCGAATCGAACAGCGCGACGCCGTCGCTACCAACGCTGGTGGTTCTAAAGAAAGTACTGCCTTGTAACAGCCCACCAGTTGCGTTGAGCGAAGATCGCCAGGCAACGGCTGCTGTACCGGCAGTCACCTGGGTTATTGCCCCAGCCGGGGCCAGAATCGCCGAACCGTCACCGACGAGGATGACTCTGTCGTCGCTGCCGAGATTCGTAGCGCCATCCCACCGGTCGCCTCCCCCTAAACTCAGCGCCGAGTCGTTGCTGTCTACCCGAATATAGATGTCATAGCTGACACCGCTCTGAAAGGTACGGCCGCTGTGACTGGAGCTCGAATTCGCTATCAGATCGAACACGACGATGCTGGTGTCGGCGACGATCTCCGTATCGAAGTTGAACGTGGTGCTGTCGCTGATGCCGGCAAACGCATTGCCTGCCAGGTCCGTAAGCGCACTGCTGCCCACTTGAACGTTGTAGGTGGTGTTGGGATTCAGGTCAGCAGTGGGGTTGATGGTGACGTCGTTGCCGCTGATGCTGACCTGGGTACCGTCGGTGATGTTGATGGTGCGGGTATCGCTGCCATCGCTGATGACGGTGACGGTGTAGATCACCTGGCTGGTACCGCTGTTCTCGTCGATGGCGGTGGCGGCGGCGCCGGAGGTGATGACAGGCGCGGAATCATCCAGGTCGTTAATGGTCAGGGATACTCCCTGGGTATCGGAGTTGCCGGCGGCGTCAGTGGCCACCACGGTGAAGCTGTAGCTGTCCTTGGTCTCGAAGTCGGGGTTGCCAGTCAGTCTCACCACGCCGGTGTTAGCGTTGATGCTGAAGTCGGCAAAATCGTCTACCGCGCTGAGGCCGTAAGTGACCCCGCCGCTGATGTCGCCGCTATCGTCGGCGACGACCGTGTACACCACCTGGTTTGCGCCGCTGTTCTCGTCGATGGCGGTGGCGGTGGCGCCGGAGGTGATGCTGGGGGCGACCTCGTCCAGATTGTTGATGGCCAGAGACACCGGCTGCGTGTCGAAGTTGCCGGCGGCGTCGGTGGCCACCACGGTGAAGCTGTAGCTGGATTTCGCCTCGAAGTCCGGATTGTCGGTCAGCGTCACCGCGCCGGTGTTGGGGTTGATGCTGAAATCGCCGAAGTCGTCAACGTTGTCGAGGCTGTAGGTCACCGCCCCATCGTCGGTGGCGGTGACGGTGTAGATCACCTGGCCGGCGCCGCTGTTCTCGTCGATGGGATTGGCCGTGGCGCCAGAGGTGATGAAGGGTGCGGAATCGTCCTGGTCTTCGATGGCAAGGCTGACCGCCTGCTGGCTGCTGTTACCCGCTGCATCGGTGGCCACCACGGTGAAGCTGTAGCTGGGTTTCGTTTCGAAGTCCGGGTTGTCGGTCAGCGACACCGCGCCCGTGCTGGCGTCGATGCTGAAGTCGTCGACGTCGTCGACGTTTGCGAGGCTGTAGACGGTGCTGCCGGTGCTGATATCGCCGCTGTCGGTGCTGGTGGCGGTGTAAACTACCTGGCCGGCGCCGGTGTTCTCGTCGATGGGCGCGGCAGCGGCCCCGGAGGTGATGTTCGGGGCAACCTCGTCCAGATTGTTGATGGCAAGGCTGACCGCCTGCTGGCTGCTGTTGCCGTCGGCGTCGGTGGCCACCACAGTGAAGCCGTAGCTGGACTGGGTTTCGAAGTCTGGATCGCCGGTCAGGGTGACGGTGCCTGTGGCGGCATTGATGCTGAACGCAGCCGCGTCACCGCCGGCCTGGAGGCTGTAGGTTATGGCGCCTTCGTCGGTAGCCGTGGCGGTGTAGATCACCTGGCCGGCGCCGCTGTTCTCGTCGATGGGGTTGGCAGTGGCGCCGGAGGTGATGAAGGGCGCGGAATCGTCCTGGTCTTCGATGCCGAGGCTGACGTCCTGCCGGCTGCTGTTACCCGCCGCATCGGTAGCCACCACGGTGAAGCTGTAGGTGGATTTCGTCTCGAAATCCGGGTTGGTAGTGAGGGTCACCGCCCCTGTGCTGGAGTTGATGCTGAAGTCGCCGGCGTCTGCACCGGCGAGGCTCCAGGTCACGGTCCCTGCGTCGGTGGCGCTCGCGTCATACACCACCTGACCGGCACCGCTGTTCTCGGCAAGCGAAGCGGCAGTGTCACCGGACGTGATATCCGGGGCAACGGTATCGCTGCTGCTGCCGCCCCCACCGGTGCTTCCGCTGCTGCTCCCGCCGCCCCCACCGCCGGCCAGAGCAGCAAGCCCCAGCGCACCCGCACCCACCCCAACCCAGACCATGGGAGAGGTACCGCCAGCGCCGCTCGCATCGACGGGCTCCGCTTCCTCCTCATCGCCATCGCCATCGTCGGTGGACGACGCCACCTGTTCAGCAGCGATGGGCGCCGTTGGCACCACGGAGTCCGGGGTGAGCGGCGAGCCGGAAAAGGGGCCGGCTCCGCCGGCAATGTCTGGCGTGGAGTAGAAGGCCACGTCCGCCACGGTAAAGAAACCATCCAGCACCAGCGCTTCGACCCCCTGAACCTCGACCACCAGGTCCGCGCCCTGGCGTTGGACTACCATCGTCTCAGGCGCCTCGTAGTCGGCGCGGTCGATGAGGGCGTAGGCGGACTCGGGGGTGGCGGCCACGCGCGCCGGGATCTCCAGGGGGATCCACTCGATCGTGCCGTCGGCGAGGCGCCGTGTCAGGATGAGGCTGGGCTGTTGGGCTTGGCTACTCATAACTCGTTAAACCTCTGCGGAATTGACGTTTACTACACCGCCAACTGGGAGACCGGGTGTGCTGATATTCCGTGGTCGAAAAATTGATGGCCGCCGGGCTGCAACGGTCCGGCACGCCGCCTGCTGGAGATTCTCAGGGAGATAGTCGAGCACCTCCCTGGGTGTTGATCAGCTGCTGCCGATAGTCGACCTCGCGGAGCAGATCGGCTACCAGCATGGGATTGGCGCCGGTATCCGCCGCGGCCCGCAGAGATGTTCGTGCGTCGTCCAATGCATCGCTGGCGAGTTGCGCGAGGGCGCGGTTGATCAACCCCTGGCGGACCGACTGCAGCCCCTTTCTCGCTTCCGGAGAATCGGGGTCCAGCTCCAGCACCTTGTTGTACAACGTGTAGGCGCTCGCCTCCGGCGGGGTCGTCAGTCGACCCTGCTCCAATGCCACGTCGGCTGCACGCAGCGTGCGCCGGCGAGCCTGTTCCGGGTCCTGGGCCTGGGGCCGCTCGCTTACTTCCTCCGTTTTCACCACGACGGTGGCATCGGGCTGGGTGTCGGTCTCTTTCGGTTCCACCGCGACGGTGGCATCAGGCTCGATGTCGATTGTTGTCGGCCCCGCCGCTGTCTCGTTGGCGCCGAGGGTCTGCGCGATGGTCGGTTCAGCCGGAGGTATCGAGCGGCGCTCCGCCAGTGGCAGCTCGATCAGTTCGATGTCTGGCTGGGCGACCGGCTGGGCGACCGGCTGGGCGACCGGCTCAGCAACCGGCTCGGCCACGGGGCCGGGTTCCGGCAGAGGCTCAAACAGTCGGTCCGCCACCTGGTCGCCGTCATCCGGTTTGGTTACCGGCGGCGCCTCCGAGGCGGGAAGAGGCAAGGGCGGTGATGGTATCGGAGTGGCCGATGGCGCTGAAGCCGGCTCTGCCAGCGGTGCCGGGCCGGCTTCAGCCGTCGCTGGTGGTGGTGCCGTAACGGGGTCCTCACGAAGCGCCACATACAGCAGCAGCGCGAACGAGACAGCGGCCAGCCCGATCAGCCCAGCCATCAATGGGCTGAGGAAGCGCTGATGGCGAGTATCGGTTTGTTCGACCCTCTCGATCTGCTGGATTTGCTCGGTCCGCTTGGGCTGCTCGATCCGCTCCGGTTGCTCGATCCGCGCTGGCTGCTCGAGTTGTTCGGTCCGCAGATCCGTCTGGCCGTCGCTGGCCGTTTGCCTGTCCGGTTCGGGCGGTGGCTTCCGCAGTGGCAGCGGTATGCCGTGCATGGGCTCGGGTGGCCGGCTATCCGGCGTCGAGTTGTCTTCCCGGTGAGCGGAACGCGACGTCACCCGTTGCGGCGGTCGGGCCTCAAGCCCGGGATCGAGTGGCTCCACCGGGAGCCCTTCCGGAAGCGGCTCGAAGCTTGGCTTGGTGCTTTCCCCCATCGGCCTCACGGTGAGGATAGCCACGCTGTCGTCGGTAGGCGCCAGATTGACGAAATCGGTATCTATGCGAATGATGTTGTGAGGTAGGTGGACTTCCGCCCGTCGGTGCCGTGCAAGGTGTGCCTTGCGGCAGCGCGGGCCGCCCGTGGGCTCCAGCTCGTGGTCGTCGACGGCCTTCAGCACCAGGCCGCCGTCGTCGTCAATATCCAGCGTCAGCTGCGCACAGGTCGGATCGAAGCTCAGCTCGCCCGTTGCCGACTCTCCGATCGCCATGTCCGGGTGCACGCGAACCACCAGGTCGCCATAGCTGGTGATCAGGTACCATCGGCCGTCGCCTTGTGCTATCCCCGGTTGTCCCATTGCCCGCCCTTAGCGGATTGTTGTTTCAAGTGCCATAGTTTAGGTAAGCATGGCGATTGATCAGAGTCCAGGTTTGCACCGTGTGCCTATGTAAGCGCATCCGCAGTTCAGGTGCGCCGGAGCCCGGATGTTGGCGAAAATAACAAAAATGTTGCCATTAATCGTCAATAAAGTTGTAGAAATGGGTTCTGCAGCAGACATCCGCGCAAGAACCCTAGCTGCCGAGTGCTACGCAGGAATGTCGTTACCGTCGATCGTGCCAGCGCGTAACCACTGAGGTTCGTCGTCGTTTCCGGCACGGGCCGATCACGCCTTGAACCCGGCTACCCCGCCAGAATCCCGTTCAGGGTTCTGCTCGGGCACATGGCGGCGGCTGTCTTTTCAACATCAGGGTGGTAGTAACCGCCCAGATCAACCGGCTCACCCTGGATTTCGACCAGTTCGTGCAGAATCTGCTCTTCTTTTTCTGCCAGCGCCCTGGCGAGTGGCGCAAACTGCTCCTTGAGTTCCGGGTCTTCATTCTGCGCTGCCAATGCTTCGGCCCAGTACATGCCGAGGTAGTAGTGACTGGCGCGATTGTCCGGTTCGTGGGTCTTGCGCGAGGGTGATTTGTTGTTCTCCAGCAGCTTGCCTGTCGCAGCATCAAGGGCATCGGCCAGCACTTTGGCCCGATTGTTTCCTGTCTTAGCCGCGATGTCTTCAAGAGAAACCGTCAGCGCCAGGAACTCGCCGAGAGAGTCCCAGCGCAGATGATTTTCTGCCTCGAACTGCTGGACGTGCTTCGGCGCCGACCCACCGGCCCCGGTTTCGTAGAGGCCGCCACCCGCCATAAGAGGCACGATGGAGTACATCTTGGCACTGGTGCCCAGCTCCATGATGGGGAAAAGATCTGTCAGGTAGTCACGCAGTACGTTGCCGGTGGCGGAAATGGTGTCTTCGCCATGCCGCACCCGTTCGAGCGTGTGTCGAATAGCCAGGTCGAGGCTCATGATTCGAATGTCGAGTTCTTCGGTATCGTGTTCTTTCAGATACTTCTCGACCTTCTTGATCATCTGTGAATCGTGGCCCCTTTGCATACGGTCGCCTCTGTGTTTATCCAACCAGAACACCACGGGTATGCCGGACACGCGGCTGCGGTTGACTGCCAGCTTCACCCAGTCGCGGATCGCCGCGTCCTTGGTTTGACACATGCGCCAGATGTCGCCTTTTTCCACCCCCGCATGCTCGATCAGCACCTGGCCGGCCTCATCGATCACCCGGACGGTACCGCCAGCGGGCAACTCGAAAGTCTTGTCGTGAGAACCGTATTCCTCAGCTTTCTGCGCCATCAGCCCGACGTTCTGCACGGTGCCCATGGTGGTCGGATCGAAAGCGTCGTGGTGCTTGCAGAAATTGATAACCTCGAGATAAATCGTCGCGTAGCAGGAATCCGGAATGATTGCCTTGGTATCCCGCAGGTTACCGTCGGCACTCCACATTTTTCCGCCAACACGAATCATGGCCGGCATGGAGGCATCGACGATGATGTCGCTCGGCACATGCAGATTGCCGATGCCCTTGTCGGAGTCGACCATGGCCAGGCCGGGGCGTCGCTCGTGGCAGCTGCGCAGGTCGGCTTCGATTTCGTTGCGCAGTGAGAACGTCAGCTCGCTTACCTTCTCCAGCACGCTGGCGAGGCC
>CAMYJX010000074.1 GCA_947258825.1 uncultured Pseudomonadales bacterium | reverse complement strand
GGTCGACCTGCAAGGCGAACGGGGCTTTCTGGCCATTTCCGGGGACAGCCTCATGCGCCTGCGTCACAATCCTTTCTGGCCCTACCTCGAGCAACGGGTCACCGCTTTTCTGAATCGGGGCCGGCACGCCGAATCCCGTTAGCAGAGCGCGGATCTGCCTCGCCAGAGAGCAAGGTTCTAGAAGAAAATGCGGGAACCTCCACTGTCCAGCGCCCGGCCCAGCCGCAGCAGAAACTGTTGCCGGCCGCCTTCGGCAAAACCCCACGCCATAAACAGCGGGCCGACAGGGGTGTCAAAGCCAACATAAAGGCTGCCGTTGAACAGACCATCGTCAAACAGATCGCTGGAGCGCTCCGCCACCTGCCCGTACTCCAGCGTGGCGCCCAGGTAGCCGGGCACCAGCACAAGCTCGCTCTTGGTCACCCGATAGCGATAGCTGCCCAGAACCATGGCGAAGTTCTGGCCAAACAGTTCATTCGTGTTGTAGCCGGAAAGCCGTCCCAATCCGCCCGCGCGAAACTGCGCGTAGATGGGCGCATCATTGTCGAGGGTCGTGTAGTAGCGGCCGACGGCCTGCACGGTATGCCGACCGAAGGACGCAACGGTGGTCGCGTCGAGCGTAACCTGCTGATACTCCTCGTCGGCGCCCAGCGCGTCGTCGGAATGGCTATAGTCGAGACCCAGACGGCTGCCGCTGGTGGGGAAAAAACTGTTGTCCAGACGATCGTAGTACAGACTGGCCGCATACTCGCCGACATCGAAATCGAACCCGTCGAGCACCACCTCCCCGATCTCCTGCTTCACCTTGCCATCGAGCCGGCGGACCCCGACGGCGAGGGCCCCGTAGTTGCCGAACTCTCGACCGGCCGCCAGGGCACCGCCATACTGATTAACCTCGGCAACGGACCTTTTCCTGCCCCCGCTGGTGTAATCGACGAGGTCAAAGCTTTCGGCAAGGATGACAGGGCGAACGAAGTAGCGCCTGCGGGGGCCCAGGTACTTGTAAAGGTCTGCTGACAGCTGCGGCTCTTCGCCCAGCTGCGCCGTGACGGTCAGCTCGCTGCCGTATCCGTCGACCGCGGTGTCCAGGTAGGCGGCACGGAAGTTGAGCGCGTTCTCTGACCATGTTCCCGTGAAATCGAGCCCGGTCTCGATGAACCTGGTCCCCCGCGAGTCCTGTTTTACTTGCACCTCCAGTCCGGTCTCGTCATTTTCGGTGACGACTTTATTGACGGCATAATCCAGCTCGCCCAGCGCGTAGATCTGGCCGACATCGTGCTGCAGCTTTTCCTTGTCCCAGGGGTCGCCCGGTTGCGTCGTAACAAGATTTTGAATCACCGCGTCATCGAATCGGGACTCGTTGTTGATCCGCACGAAATCCACCGTCGAAGGGCGCGAGACGCAGCTCTCGATCGACGCGCGGTGGACGCGAAATACCTGCGGGTCTACGCTGTACCGGGAGATTTCCGCGCGCATGCCATCGGCCGTCTCGTAACCAATGCGAATTCCCTTGGCTGACTTGGAAAAATCCGCGCTGCTGACGTCTTTACCGAGAGGCGGTGTGATCAGCAGATCGGCGGCTGTCAGCGTCGCCATCTGAGCCGCGGAATTCCGGTTGACCATAATCGAAGACAGCTGCCCCACCACGCCGAGGGCGGTTCGCAGCTCTTCCCGTCCCTTCAGCGGCGACCCGACATTTACCGCGATGATAATGTCCGCGCCCATGGCTCTTGCCACATCGATGGGCAGATTGTTGGCAAGCCCACCATCCACCAGAACATGGTCATCCCACTGCACGGGATCAAACACACCGGGTACGGACATGCTCGCACGCATGGCCAGCGACAGGCTCCCTTCGCTAAGGATCACCTCCTCGCCGGTGACGATATCCGTCGCCACACCCCGGTACGGGATGGGCAAGGCGTTAAAGTCATTCTGCCGTACCCGCGCGGTGACCAGAGATTCGAAGAAAAAGAAGATACGCTGGCCGCCGATGGCTCCCTGAGGGAGAAGACTGGCATCTTTACCCACACCGAATTGGGGTCCGAACAATCCCCTGCCGTCATCCAGTTTGCGACTGGTGGGCCAATCCTTGCGCGCCGTAGAATCGCTGAAAAGCTCTTCCCAGTCGATGGACAGCATCACCTCCTTTAGCTGATCACCATTCAAACCGGTGGCGTAGAGCCCGCCAACCAGCGAGCCAATGCTGGTGCCAACGACGATGTCCACCGGGACATTCATTTCTTCGAGAACCTGAATTACCCCGATGTGCGCGGAACCCCTGGCGCCGCCGCCGCCGAGCACCAGGCCTATGCGCGGACGGTCAACGACCTCGGGGTGTGGGCAGGCCGGGTCAGCCAGGGCCGGACTGCCACTCAGCAACAATATGCTCAACCCAAGAACCGGAAATGAATACCGCACGATGCTTCCCTTACCAAAGCCCCAAAATCGATCTTAACGCTCGGAACCCAGAGTTAGCCAGGCTGGCCTTATCCCGCCTGTCGGAAGAATTCGCACGGATTATGCTCGCAGCGTGAACTTTCTGCGCTATCCGGCTGGGTAAGGTCCCAGGTGCTGGCTCCGTCCTGCGACCTCTCCAGGTGTAATTGACCACCGTCTAGATCAATCGACACAAAATCGGCGCGACGCCGCCGTCCCGGATGAACCATCTAGGCCTAGTTGCCAACCCTCGCCCGCTTGAGCCTGGCCGCAAGAACGCCGACCAGCGGGTTCGCGCTCAAACCGTGGGCGATGACGCTCAACACGACGGTGAACACCACGGTGATCGTAACAGTGTCGCCGCCAGGTAGATGCTGATTGATAACAATCACGCCGAATACGATGCTCGCCAGCCCGCGCGGCCCGAACCAGCCCATGAACAGTTTCTCGTCGGGTCGTAAATCGGTTCCAGCCAGCACCAGAAAGACCGGCAGCATGCGGATGACGGTAAGACTGAGCAGCGCGTAGAGCACCACCTCCCAGGTCAGCGCCTCGATACCGTGACCGACGACGACAGCGCCAAAAATCACCCAGGTCAGCAGAGCCAGGGTATCGCCGGTTCCCTCCGCCGCCAGCAGGTAAGCCGGCTTATGGATTCTGGCAAGCCAGCCAAACAGCAGGCCGCCGGCAAATGCAGCAATGAATCCGCTGCCGCCGAGCGCCTGCGCCAGCGCAAAGCAGCCCACAGCCAGGGTCACCACCGGCAGCTGCCGCCAGGTTTCCGTAACCCATCCCCGCCGTTCAGAAATCCTGAGCAGCCAGCTGCCAAGGCCGGAAACACCCAAACCAACGGCCAGTCCGATGCCGATCTCCTCCGCCACCAGTTTCAGCGCGAGCACGGCGGGCCCACCCTGCATTTCACTATCTACAGCCAGGGCGAGAAAAAGGAAGAGGATCGGCACGCAGATACCGTCGTTCAACCCGCTCTCCACGTTCAGGCTCTCGCGAATGCCGGACGGCACGGATTCGTTGGTCACCACGGCTTTGCCCAGCGCCGCGTCTGTAGGCGCGAGCATTGTCGCCAGAATCGCGATCTCCAGCAGGGTCAAACCGTCGAGAATGAGAATTCCTAACCCGAGACCCAGCAGGATCGTCAGCGGCAGGCCGATCAGCAGCAGCCGCTGAGGAATGCCGATACGTTGCCCGAGCACGCGGAGATCGGCGTTGGCCGCATCGGTGAACAGGACCATGGCAAGGGTCAGTTCCGCGATGGACCGCAAGCCCTCGGCGTCCACCTCCAGGTCCAGCAGACCCAGGCCGAGCGGCCCAGCAATCAGACCAAACCCGACGAACACAATCGCCCCGTTAACCGGCGTGCGTTCCAGACGCCCACTGGTAACGCTGTAGAAATACGCGAAGGCAGCCAGCAGCGCGAGGTTCATGTAGAGCATGTCATCTCTCGCAGTTCTCGGCCGAAAACCGGGTTGGCGGCCGGCGATTCGAGCTGTCGTGCCCGATCGCCGGCTTCAGCCGCTATGCGCTCAGACGGCGCCTGCGGATTACCCAACCGATGGCCAGCAGAAGCACGCTGGCCGCGCCTACTGTCGGCCAGGGGCTTGCCGTGGTGGGAAGCGCCGCCGCCGGGGCTGCCTCGTGGGTGATCATCACATCCGATTCGGTGACCAACGCCACTTCCTCTACGTTCGGCGTCGCGAACGCGCTGGCCAGAAGGTAGATATTGACTTCCTGTCCACGACTAAGCTCTCGCGCTCGGTACTTACGTCCGCCAATCAGCACTCTCGCATCCGAATCCGGCCTGATCGTGAAGGTGTGATCCGAAACCGGTAGATAGAGAGTAACGCTGCTCATGCTGGACCGGCGAACCACCGCAGGGAACTGACCGTAAAGCTGGCCGTCCCGCTCAACCACAGCCTGGCAGGCGCCAAGCAGATCCGGAAAGCGATCAAGCGCCTCCTGGGTAGGTTTGAAATCCGAACAGCTGAGCGCCGTGGGGGTGGACTCGGCCAAAGCGTTGCCGGCGGCGAAGGGGAGCAGACACAGGACTGCAGGAAGGACTCGCCTTAAGACGTTTTTCATGATTATCCTCTTTTTCGAGTTGACATTTCATCAAACAACCCAGCGGACCCCCTTTCGGTATCGCCGCAGTTGCTGATCCGAAAAACCATATCACATAGGTAGCCGCCTGCTAGCCATTTGACGCCAACCCACCCGCCAGAATGGGTTCCCGGCAGGGTGCAGCCCGTCAGCGCACGAAGTAGCGCAGCGCGTTCGGGCTGAACTCGCGTGGATCGCCTTCTTCCTCGAAGACCAGCGGCCGGCGTTTGTTGTTCAGCCCTTCAACGAAATAGCGGCCGTCCAGCAGGTCATAGAACACATCCAGCGTCGAGCGCATCACGGGAACGTTATAGAAGTTGACAAGATGCGCTTCCGAAGTTCGCCACAGCTGGCCGCTGGCATCGTAGCGATCTGACATCAGCACATGCCAGGTATCCTCGTCGATGTACAGGGTACGGCGCGCGTATCGATGCGAGGCCTCGGCTTTCAGCGTGCCCTCGACCACCCAGACCCGATGCAGCTCGTAGCGAGCCAGGCCCGGCTCAATGTGCTTCGGACCCACGATGTCCCGGTCGCCAACGTCGTCCGAATGCAGCCGGTAGGCATTGTACGGAACGTACATCTCGCGCTTGCCTTTCAGCAACCAGTCGTAACGGTCCGTGGGGCCGTTGAACTGCCAGAAGTCATCCACCGTGCGCAGCCCGCTGGTATCACCCCCCGGAAAGTCGTAGCTGAAGTAAGGCAGCCGCAGCACCTGGCGGGTACTACGCCGGTACGCCCAGGCTTTTCGTGGATCGGTCGTCTGATCGATGGGCTCAATGATCAGCGACCCGTTGCCGGATACCAGCGCCGGGTCGATGTTCCTGGTTTTGATCGCCGCCAGAATGCCGGGAAATTTCGCGTTGACCCCCTCGCCCGGTTTAGCGGCGTAAGGAAAAAAAAGATCCTGCCGCTGCAGCAGCAGCTGATATCTCCCGCCGCGCGTTACCGCCGCACGACCCTGCAGGCCGCCAACCCGGATCCCGCGCCAGCGCAGGTTGTGATTCCAAACCACCTCCACCCCAGTTTCCGGTATCGGAAAGGGGCTGGTTATATCGGATCCCTGCGCAACCCCTAGACCCGTGGTTACAAAATCGGCATTCAACGCGTTGGCTCTGGCCGCCTGGTAGACGAAGTCCGGATAGGACGCGCTGCGCCGGGTGGGGTAGATCTGCATGCGCCAGCTGTCCGGGTGGCGCTCCAGCAAGGCTTGCTGGCCTGGCGACAGGCGCTCCTGGTGCTCATTCATGTTGGCGGCGGTGATGGTCAGCAGCACCGGGTCTTCGGCAAACGGGTCGATGTGCTGCCGACGGCTATCGTAGCCCGGCGGCGGCTCGGTGATGCCGCCGGTCCAGCTTGGAATCGTGCCTTCCACATTACCGGCACGTTCCGCGCCCAAGGGGGTCAGCTCGCCATCCAGCCGCACAGCCTGCTCCGGGGATACCCGCGCTGCTGCCGGCCAAGCCAGCAGCGCGACGGCCAGAATCAAGATTGCCTGGAACAGCGGGTGCATCACAGCCAGTAGGTGACGCGAAACCGGGCAAAATCGCGGTCACGCAGCAGGTTGGAGCGGCCGGCGCCAAAGAACCTCGTATAATCAAGATTCACCGTGACCCGGTCGATGACGTTGACGCCCGTGCCCAGGGTGAGCGATTTACGTCCCTCGACAAAAGAGGCGTACGGGGCTGGCGTCGTACCGCTGAAATCATGAGAAAACACAACTCGCGGTGAGAATGTGGTACTTCCGAAAACACCCGGATACTGCGCAGTCGCCAGCAGCCGGTAGCCGTAGGAATTAGCGGTTGCCGGGGCAGAGGCCTGCAAAGCGGCTTCCTGCGCGCCCGGCATATCGTGCACGTGAACCCAGGCGACATCCAGGGCCAGCGCCACCTGTGCCGCACCAAGGCGCCGGGTGAACAGCTGGGTCAAGTTAGCCGAGGCTTGGGTACGATCGAGCTCAACAAAGCCACCCACCACCTCGTCCGGACCATACTCTCCCAGCGGCGTCTTACCCAGATTCGGGTCGAACTCAATCGGCGACAGCAAGGCCCCGAAAAGCGTGCCTAAGCCTAACTGGAACGGTACATCCCGGTGATGGGAAATCTCACCGGACACCAGCGTCCCCGTCCGCAACGTCGCCGTGCTGAAGCTGAGCGCGATCATGTCGATGTCTTCCGGATAGACCGCCCGAAAGCCCGCCGCGTTGGCGTATCCGCTCACCGTCAGCTCCTGAGCCGCGACGCTGGCCGCGGCGGCGGCCTCCTGGCCTGAAAGACCCTCGGCAAGATAGGCGGGTATCAGCTCTGCCGTGCGGGCAGCAACCGCCGTTGGCGAAGTCGCGGCTACCGCCGCTGCCGACCCGGTTAGCCCGGAAAACAGGGGTAATCGCGAATGATAGCGGATGTAGTGCAGGCCCAGGGAGATCACGTTTCTTCCGGGCAGCAGAGCCTGCAGCGCCAGCCCCCATTGCCCGTCGTCCCGTGCCTCATCCTTGCCGAGGCTGGGAAACTGCATGTAATTTTCATCGAAACCGAGGCTACCGGCAGGCAGAGCGAACAGGTCATCGAGATCCGTACCCAGGTCCGACACCCCGCCCGCACCCATGGTGAATGGACCGCCCTGCCCGCCACCAAACAGATCATTTGGCGAGAACAGCGACCCGATGGGCGGCAGCCGCAGCGGCTTCCAGTCGTACTGATAGAAACCTTCCACAGAGAAGGTGTCGCTGACATTTACCGCGCCCCACAGCATACCCAGCGGCACAACCGCATCCCGCACCTGGGTTGCCGGTTGCAGCGTAGCGCCGAGATCCACTGGGTTGATGATGTCGAGGCCATCCCTGATGAATGTGCTTTGGCTCCAGGAGAGAACCTGATCGCCGACCCGGAAGAACACCGGCACGCCCTTCGGTGCAAAGCTGTAGCTGACGAAAGCTTCCTGGAGGACGGCGTCTCTTCCCAGATCATTCTCGGCGCGCCCGGTGAGCCGCGTGCGCTGACGGTCCTGATCCACAAGCTCGTAGTCGTAGTAAGCGCCACCACGCACAAACAGACCGAAATCACCGCGGATGAGGGTAAGTTGGCCGTTCGCGCGAACCATGTTGGAAGCCAGGCCGTCGTCGAAATTCAGGGTACCGTCGTCGACGTTGGAGTCTGGTCGCTTGCCGCCGCTGGCCAGCGCAACGAGCCTTGTGTCTGCTTCCTCAAAACGCCACAGCGCGCCGTAGGAAACATCGAAGTCCAACAGCCCTTCCCAGCTGCCCGCGCGAAAATCCACGCCGTGAGCCGGCACGCCTGACAGCACGAATACCAGCGCGACTATGCAGTGGCTGGTTCTCACAGGTGCGTCACGCACGGATTCAAAAACACTCCACGAAAAATATCAACGACGGGTGCAGATTCTAACGGATCTTGCGTGCAAGGGCGTTTGCACACAAAAACTTTTCCGTGCAAAGGGCCGCCGTGGATCGGAGCCTGCCTGAGAACCTGGCACAATATTCAGCCTGACCTGAACTCTCGGATCGGACGCCAGAACCGCCAGATCAGGCAGGTGGCCACCACGGAAATGACACTTCCCAGCACCAGGGTGTTGCTGGCCCCGATCGCCCCCGCCCAGGCGCCCACCCAGATGGTGCCGACGTTGTTAGCCGTCTGCGCTGCAAGGATCATGAGCGCGAAGGCGCGACCGCGCATGTGGTCCGGCGTCGTGAGCATCACCGTGGTCTGACGCACCGCTACCGTCACCGCGTCCGCCGCTCCCAGGGCCGCAATCATCAGCGCGCCAACCCACAGGGTGGTCGCCGAGGCGAAGCCGAGCAGAATGAAGCCGTAGGCAAGCGACGCGTAGAGCACCAGCATGCCCTTGGCGCGATATCCCACCAGCAGCAGCGCCAGAAAGGAGCCGGCGATGGCGCCAGCGGAGTTGGCAGCGCCCAGCAACCCCGTGACCACGGGCAACGCCCCCAGCCCGGATCAACAACGGCATGATGGCCGACGGCAAAGCAACCGCCGCAGCAACCAGAAACGCGGACGTCAAACCCGCCCCCACGGCAACCGCGGCAAACAGCAACGGTCCGGCTATGGCCGCCGCGTTCTGCGAGGCGGTGTCCGTGGAAGCCGCCAGCAGCAGATGACGCTCGGGCACCACGATGGCTACCAGGGCAGATCGGGCGGGGCTGGCCAGCATGTGCGACGCCGCGGTGAGGGCGATGCCGAAGTAGACTATGACCGGGGTAAGCGCGCTCTGGGCGTTCAACAGACCCAGGGCCAGCAGGGTCAGAAAGGTGGTGGCGTTGGCAAGGGCCATAAGCCGCTTGCGGTCGATCCGGTCGGCCAGGGTTCCACCCCACAGCAGCGCGGGAATCTGGACCACCAGCTGCACCACGCCGATGAGGCCAACCAGCACGGCTGAGCCAGTCTCGTCCAGCAGCCACTGAGCCGTCGCCAGAATCCTCAGCCAGACGGCCATGGTTCCGGTGAACATCGCCACCCACAGCACCCGGTAATCCCGGTAAAGGAACGCGCCCCACGGGCGCGCGACACCTGTCAGGTCAGCCACGGATTCTGTCGAATGTAGTCGGTGGAAATCATGGGTGAGCCCGAATCTGCAGACGTTAATGCCATTTCAGGTTAACCCGCCGATCAATCTACATCGACCTCCATCACTGCCGCTGCTGTGGCTGAAGGGGAACTCAGGCCACGTCCGTTTCCTCCAACCCGTCGACGAAGCGGCCCACCCATCTGACGATACGATGGCAAGCGAAGGCCTATGTTTTGGGGGTCACCATTCATGACATCACCTCCGTTGATCAGAGGAGAAGTCTTCTACGAATGTGAATTCAGACCCGGTGGAAGACGGCCATTCGTCGGTCCTGAGGTTTCCCCGGCAACGCCAAAAATAACCAGCCGGGTTCTTATGACGCGGAAGACGAGCCAGGGGTTCTTCTAACTCGACCCATGCCCAAACCGGCGCTGCGGCGCCACGCGCCCAGGTTACTCCTGATCACGTTAAGGAGCAGTCGCGGAATCACTCCGGAGTAGTACCGCCATACCGGCCGCAGATCATCGGAGGCGAGTATCGCGTGCACTCTCTCTCCACGAAGCGACTGGAACCATTCCCGGTAGCTGAGCAGCCCACGCGATCTGAGCTCCTTGGCCGCCAGGTAGTCCTGCTCCCACCAGACCCAGACCGTACCGTCCCGCCAGTCGGTGCTCGGTTGCTGCTGAATACCGACAACGTCGTTGTAAGCAATAACCGGCAGGTCTACGCCGCAACCCATAGCGATGCCCAGGGTATTCATGGGCCGAGTATTGATTTCTATCAGCTTGTAGAGCCCGGTCTTGGCGTCGAACTTGAACTCGACCCCGGAGATGCCTGAGAAGCCCGAGACCTCCAGAAGGCGCTTGCTCTGGGCTTCCACGATATCGTTGTGACAAGTGACAGACGCGGTGCAGTAGCCAAACTTGGCCGGCTTCTGCCGCAGCTTGCTGCGGATGCAGAAATCCAGGGTCGATGTTTTTTCCGATCGATAAGAGATGAAGGTATAGAGCTGCGTATCGTCGCCCTCAATAATCTCCTGAATCATCAGGTCCTTATCGTGGGCGCTGATGCGACGATACTCCGACAGCAGCTCGTCTCCAGAGTGCACGGTAACCGCCTTCTTACCATTGGCGATGGCTCTGTTCTCGGCCAGCCGCCATTTGTGGGCTTCCGTTGGCTTGATGACGTAGGGATAGTTCCGCAGACCATCCGCAAGCGCATGCACCTGCGCTTCCTCCTCGGGGAAATAAGTTTCCGGTATCGGCACCCCGGAGGCTTCGGCAAGCTCGTACTGCAGGCGCTTGGTCTTCAGCTTCTGCAACGTTTCCGCGTTGGGGTTCAGCAGCAGGAAGTGCTCGCCCAGCGCCTCCTCGTTGCGGGCCATATAGAGACAGCAGTCATCCGACGCGGGGATCAGCAGGTGCTTGCCTGGATACTTCGTTTTCAAGCCGGCGAGATAATCAGTCAGCGCGCTTTCCGAGCTGTAGAGATTTGGACAGACCTCTACCGCCCGGCAGTACTTCGAATCGAGACTCGGATCAAACAGGTTGGGATGGATACGCACCACGTCGATCCCGGCTCTCCCCAGAGACCGAGTCAGCGTCAGCGCTATGATGCTCATTGCCCCACGGCTGCTCGTTCGCGACGCGTCCGATTCATGGGTCATGACAAACGCCACGGGCTTGTTCAAGGGTTTCTGCATCGTTGCCTGTCCTTGTCTGTCCTTATTGCCTCGGCCGATGGCCGATGCCCTATCGAGTTCAGCCGGAAAAACCGGTACCGCACATCAGAATGCGAGCCGACCGAGTCACGCGCGCATCTCTGACCGTCGTAACACCCCGCTCCTCGCCAAAAGCCAACCTGATCCGGAGTACCCCTTCCGGATGACCAATGCGGAACGCACTGAAGTCCGCTGCTGAAGACGTCACCCTGTTGGGCACCGTTCCTTCGATCGAAGCAGCGACGCTGGTCGCTATGCCGCCGGACACGGCGTACGCCTTGTGCGTGTTCGCGCGATTCAGGATCCGCCCGACGATGTCGACGCTGCTCGGGTCTCCACCGTGATCGCCAGCCGTGCTGCCGCCTTCAGAGCAGGCGCTCCATACCTTAGGGTCCGCAACCAGGGCAACCTTGACGGCCGCCGGATTCATCGGCTTCGAGTTCGAAAGGCTTTCGTTCAGCAACTCCGTAACCCGCTCTCTGAAAGCCTCGACGAACCGCCTGAGCCCGCGCCTCCCGTCGATGGCCCGAGGCGATCCGCCTGAAATCCCAAGCTGCTTGGCGTCCAGAAACGCGTAAACGGCGCCTGCGTCCACGATTGAAAAATCCACCGTCTTGCCTCGAATTTCCAAGCGGTCTGAAACGGCGCCCGTTGGCAGCAGACGTCCGGTGCAAGCGCCCGCCGGTCGTTCGAAGATCAGCCTCGCCTCAATGGGGCCGCCCCCCAGACCGTTGGCGTTCGGGGGGTATTCCACACGAATATACGAATTCGAATTTCGGCCATGCACCGTGATGGGCAGGCGGAACGCCTGAGCATCGAGTATGCCCAGCCGGGCAGCAGCAGGCCCCACCGCGGCCAGCAGATTTCCGCAGGTGACTCCGTAGTTGACCGCCGTTCCGTGAAGGCAGACCTCACCCGACAGATACGCGACGTCTGCCTGAGGACAGGAAGGCGATGACAGAATGGCGACCTTGCTGGTCAGCGGGTCACCGCCGCCAAGCCCATCAACCTGGCGATGATTGTCTCCGCCGAAGAGCTTGGCGATCAGCCGATCTCTTTGCCGCGGGTCTTCGGGTAAATCCCTTTGGTTAAGGAATATCCCCTTCGAAGTTCCTCCTCGCGCGATGACGCAGGGCACTTCTCCCATCTGGGTTCCTCCGGCTATCTTCGTACGACCGGCCCGTACGAAGTACAACTCCGAAAGTTGAATCATGTATCCGGTTATTCGTCGTTCTCTGAGCGGTCAGATCGACAAAGAGCGCTTTGGCATCGACATGAAGCAGCTTCGTGTCGGCGCACTTGGAATATTGCCTCAGCCACCCAGCTCTCGCTATCGGCAGCCTGTAAGCGTCTTGTGTGGCGGCACGGTTGGTGGGATCTAACTCTGTCCGGCAGATGCCTGGAGCGGGGCCCGCGGTGGGATTCAGTCGACGTCTACGCCGACGGGGCAATGATCGGACCCAAGCACTTCCGGCCAGATGAAGGCGCCGGAGACGCGTCGGGCCGCTGACGGCGAAGCCAGCACGTAGTCAATGCGCCAGCCGACGTTCTTTTCCCGTGCCCCGCCGAACTGACGCCACCAGGTATAGTGGCCTTCTTCTCCCGGGTGCCTGACTCTGAACAGGTCGACCCAACCGGCATCCAGCCAGCGCGACATTTCCGCCCGCTCCTCCGGCAGGAAGCCGCTGGCACGGACGTTGCTCTTGGGCCGGGCCAGGTCGATGGCCTCATGCGCCGTATTGAAATCGCCACCGATAAATACGGGCCCTCGCCTGCGCCGGCTCTGGATCCGATCGTAGACGGCGCTGGAAAAATCGAGTTTATAAGGAACACGACTGTTGTCACGGTCCCGGCCGCTGCCTTTAGGCACGTAGACGCTGATTACGGACATCCGGCCGAACCGGGCGAGAATGAATCTTCCTTCAACGTCAAAGCGGGGCTCTCCGAGCACCGTCTCGATTGAGTCCGGCTGTCGACGGCTGTAAATGGCCACACCGCTGTACCCGGGGCGCTCGGCAGGCGCAAACGCGGTATGCCAGCCTCTGGGAGAACGGATCTGAGCTTCGAGTTGCTCAGGAAATGCGCGAACTTCCTGCAGCAGAACGATGTCGGCCCCGCATGATTTCAGAAATCCGGCGAAGCCTTTCCTGGCGCAGGCGCGTAGACCGTTGACGTTCCAACTGACAATGCGCACGGCGTCGGACTCTGCCTGAAAACCAGGGGTAAAGCGGATCAGCTATCTGCGGTGAAGAAATGCCCGCGGGCAATACCGGACTCATCGTAAACGGGTTCTTCGTGATCCACCCGGTACTTCTTAATCACCGCGTCCCGCGGTTTTCGCGGGTATTTGGCCAGATGCGCACCCATATCCCGATACCAATGGCTCTGCAGATGAGCGTCCAGCGTTTCGGACGAGGTCCACTCCTCATAGATGTGAAGGCGGCCCGGGGTAAGATGATCTTCGGTCCAGTCATAGGCAATGCAGCCCTCCTCCGTGAGTGCCCCTTCGATGTAAGGGCGGGCGGACTGCAGCATCTCCTTCATCTGGCTGGGGTCTTCGAGATCCATGGTTCCCGAGATGATGACCTTCATCGGATCCTCCTCCTTGCTATGAACCGGCGATCAGCTGGCGGCTCAATTCTCTGCAGCCTCGCTGCGCTGTGCCAGCTGTGAAGACAACTCCCGATACCGCTTTGCCAGCTCGATGTCGTCGACCTGCTGCATGCTGGCGACCCGGTAGGCCTCGACGGCAAATGTCAGCGTCGCGGTATCCGCCGGCTGCGTCCGGCTCAGCAGGGCTTCGACATTTTCCAGCAGCAGAGTCGGCCGTTCGCCATTGACGCCGCCCGCCGCTACTCCTGAGCGGCGATTTGCGTCCGGACGGTTCGCGACTTCGGTCCCGTTGATGCTTCGCGTGTCAGGGGTAATGGCAGACGGCAACTCGCCGTGCTCTCCGGCAGGTCGGGAAATCAGCAGCAGCACTAAGGCGATCAGCACCAGACCCAGCAGCGTCAGAGGTCTGGTTTCACGGTCCCGTTGCCGTCCGGGACGACTGTGACCCGTACCCTGGTTGGCAGGGCGCTCACCGACGATGACGAACCTTCCCGTTTCGGGCAGCTTGAAGACAGGAGCGATTTCCGATGCAATCTCGGGTGAAGCCTCGGGTGAAATCTCGGGTGAAACCTCGGGTGAAACCTCGGGTGAAACCTCGCGCAACGCGACCGGCGAGGCCGGCGCCGAATGCCCCGGCGTTGCAACCGCCGATTTCTCTGGCGAAGCCTTGGGAGCCGCCTTGGGCAAAGGTTTGTCTGATGCTTCGGGTACGGTGATGATCGTTCGGACCGGCGTAGGTTGCCGGGCGCCCGCTGCGGCGGCAGAACGAACCTGACCCGTCGCTGCGCTGAGCACTACCGATGAATCCCGGGGCGCCGCCCTGGTCGTGCTGCGCCGGGGCTCGGCGACCGGCTCGGCGACCGGCTCGACAGCCAGCTGAGGTATGAGGCTGACCTCGATAAGGTCGGCATCGTCTCCAACCGACAACCCGGAACGAACCTGAAAATGATGTCCGGGAAGCTGGAGCCCCATCAGGTGATCCAGCTTGATCCGTTCAGGCAGACCCCGTTCCCCCCGCGCGAGGCCCCACGCAGGGGATACTACTCTGAGCCATACGCCACCGGGTTCCAACTCGAATTCAACCAGGCGACGTTCGGATTCAGGCGGGGACAGCAGCAGGCCGCCCCGGTCGTCCAGACCAAGGCTGAGCCCTTCGCTAATGCGTATGGTTGCTTGACCCCCGCTGGAAACCAGATACCACAGGGTGGGGACCGTCGCATCGATTCTCGATGCTTTCGTCTCGCTCAGTGTCCTGCCCCGATAATCACTTAACCTGACCAACTCCACGGCGTTTCTCTCTAGCGGAGAAACTGCCCACAATCTGCTGGAAGAATACTCCAACGCGCCGTGGAACCCAACATCTTGTGTTGTCGAAGCCATGGGGACCCCAAGAGCCGTAGGCGTGCTCATGCTTAGCCAACCGGCTAGAGCTTGGGGGTTTCATCGTAGGCCAGCCCCTTCTTTCCAGCCTGATCCCGCACGGTATCGAACAGCTGATAGTCCAGACTGCCTGCAACATCGTCCACCTCTTCGGCTTGCTCCGCCAGATAGGCGTCGCGCCTGCCAGCAAGGGCCTCGATCTTGTTCTGCAGCGCCTGACGCTGAGCGACCTGACCGTCGATGTACGCTTCCCGCTCTTCCGGCGCCATGGCCTGCATGGACATCGGCAGGTCTGCCGGATTGATTTCCGAAAGATCCACAAGGCCCGCCTCGAGATCTGTCACAAGGTCACCGTCTCCGAAAAGATTCTCCGCGCCGCTTTCCAGCGCGTTGAAGACCGCCCGACGTGCCCGCGCCGCTTCAGACGCAAGCGCATGCAGCTTGTCGGTAGCAGAAACCTTCTTTGCCGCCTTTTCCTTCGCCTCGGGGTCACCGTAATACAGACGGGTGGCATCGAGCCCTTTCGACAGCTCCGCTATTTCCGCATCGAACGGCGTCGCGATGGCGACGGCGCTCCCCCCCTGCTCGACGGTGAAGTAAGTTCCCTGGGTCAAGGCTGCGATCTGCCGCCACTCGTTTTCCGTCGCCCGATTGTTACCACAACGAATCGTGTTCACCACGATCCCGCGCCGGGCCGCTTCGGCAAGCACCTGCGGATACTGTGCCTCGTCCGGATAGTCTCTATGCGGAGGCGCATCGCCCACCAGAAAGATCACCTGATAGGCACCGGGTTCCTGACTCCAGGATATCTGATTGACGGCGCCGGCCAGCGCCGCATTCACGCTCTCGGGGCCATCCCCCCCACCGGCCGCCTCGAAGTCCATGAGGGTTGCGTATACGGTATCCAGATCATCGGAAAGATCGGTTACCCGGGTGACATAGTCGTCGCCACGGTCTCGATAAGCCACCAACCCCATCTTCAGCTCCGGCGCCGGCTGCGCCGACGCCATGGTGGTTGCGATGGACCAGATTTTCTCTTTGGCGGCATCGATGAGGCCGCCCATGCTTCCGGTGGTGTCGAGCACGAAAACCACTTCGATTCTAGGTTTTGCCAACGAGTTCCAATCCGGGTTTGCAGACGGGTTCACCGGCGGCGTTGGATTCAGCACCACGGTTTGGGAGCCGCTGGGGTAATAGGCAACGGCCGCGGCAGTGATGCTCAGCAATGCAATTGCGATCAGTTTGATCTTCATAAGTCGTCTCCAATAGTTCCTGATTAATCAGCCAGCAGGCTCTTGAGCGCCGCTTCCGCGGCGAGTCGGGCCTGTTGAAAGTCGTCACCTGGCGCAGTGACATCTGAAGGCTTATCGGCGTTTGCGGTCAGCGCTACGAACAGCCCCTGCAAGAGAAAAAAGCACCAGAAAGTCAGAAATACGCTTCCGCTGCCCAGCGCCCAGAGGGCCGCAGCAAAGGAAAACGCCGATAGAGCGAGATCGCCAAGCGACCCCAGTACGCCCGAGTGGTGATAGAGCGAACGTACCAGCCAGATCAGGCCCACATGCCCGACGGCGAAGGACGGCAGCCCAGGTAACAACCACCAGAAAGCGGCGGCCGCTCCGAGCCAGATAGCGGGCACCACGAGGCGACCGGTTCGTTCCCGGCTGCTGCCGAGCAGATACAGAACATAAGCGCCGCCAGCCAGAGAAATGATGCCCCGCAGCGCGGCGGAGCTGCCGAAAACAGGGCTGAACGCGGCAAAGATCACGGCGCTGGCGAACGCCAGAATCAGGGCAATCAGCGCGCCACGCAAGAAGGTTGGTGTTTTCATTTCCCTGCCCTCCCCTGTTTTTCCCGCAGCTGCTTCTCTCGCAAGAGGGCGACCTCCACATCGTCAGCGGTAACCTGGGATTCGAAGCGTATGGGGTTGGTATTCGCGGGCGCGGGCTCTGCCGCATCGAGAAAGAGCTCTGCTTTCTGGCGCAGATCCAGCAGCTCGGCGCGCTGTTCGGCGACGCTCGATTCAAGCTGAGCAAGGGTGCCAGCCAGCGCCACGTTCTGGGCTTCCAGCTGCGTCAGGTGTCGCTCGCCGGCAAGCTTTCTGCGGATAAGCGTGCGAGCAAGATCGTCGTTGTCCGCCGCAAAGCAGACATCCAGCTCCTCGGACAGGCGTCCGAGCGTCTGCGCGGCGGAACTTCGAGCATCGTTCAGCTGCTCGTTGCGCACGGAGAGCGCGCGCAGTCGCCGCTCGCCGTCGGCGAGGGCTGCTTCCATCTCGCGCACAGCCTGCTTGAGCAGTATCTCCGGTTCCTCCATGCGGTCGAGTACCGCATGCAGATCCGCGGTGAATAGCCGGGTGAATCGGTTGATCAGTGCCATCGAATGTTCTCCAGTGGGTTCGACGGCTGTCATACTGGGACGCGCACGGCGATCGCAGTAGGCCCATTCTGGTAAACAGTGACGTTCAGAGTTTACGGAAAGTTTACCTGTACCCCGACGGCCCCGATGCTAGGCTTCATCAACATGAAACCACGCCTGCTGATCATCGAGGACGAAGCCGCCATACGCGCCGGGCTGACCGACGTGTTTGTCTATCATGGCTACGAGGTGGAGACCGCCGAGGACGGAAAGGCAGGCCTGGACGCCGCTCTGAAAGGGAACTACGACCTGATTCTGCTGGATATCATGCTGCCCGGCATGAGCGGTTACGACGTCTGCGAGGCCATTCGAAGCCAGGACCGGGACCAGCCGATCATCATGCTCACTGCCCGCGTGAGCGACGAGGATATCGTGCACGGGTTGAAGCTGGGCGCCGACGATTACGTCGGCAAGCCGTTCTCAGTGGAACAACTTGTCTTGCGCGCCGCGGCAGTACTGCGCCGCGCGGGTCTGGCAACAGATGACGTCACCGAGCTGCGGCTCGGCGACCTTGCGATCGACACCCGCAACCTCAGCGGCGCCCACGGGTCCGAAGTCACCGCCTTCACCCGCCGTGAGATGCAGGTGCTGCTGTATCTGCACGCACATGCCGAACGTCCGGTCCCGCGAGAAGAGCTGCTCTCCCGCGTATGGGGGTATGCCAGCCATGCGGATCTGGAAACCCGGACGGTAGACATACACATCGCGAAGCTGCGCCGAAAAATCGAGCCTGACCCGAAGAATCCTCAGTTCCTGGTGACGATTCGAGGTGCCGGTTATCGGTTGCTGAGCCCGGCATGAAATGGCTCGGCAGTCAGAAGTCGCAACTTCGCTGGCTGCTGGCGGGGGTCTTTCTGGCGCTGGCAGCGCCATCCGTCGTGCTCACGGTACAGGCATACCAGCAGCTGCGCTGGGAAGCATTCCACCAGCAACGGCTGCTGGCAGAGGAACTCGTAGCGCGAATCGACAGCGATACCAACGCGTTGATCGCCGCCGAGGAAGCTCGCGCTTTCACCGACTACGGGTTCCTCGTCGTCACCGGAGAGAGATACATTCAGCGCTCGCCGCTGTCCAACCTGCCGCCTGCAAGCGACCTGCCCGGCCTCGTGGGCTATTTCCAGGTTGATGCAGACGGCGCGTTCAGCACGCCGCTGCTCCCCGCGACGCCGGCAGCGCTCGACGCGCTCGCCCTTACCGCAGAGGAGTACGAGCAGCGGTTGAACCGACAGAGCGTGCTGCGAAGGCTGCTCGCCCAGGCAAGCACGGCTGTGTCGAAGCGCGCCGTCGGATCCGCTGATACTGACGCCGCAGTTTCTTACGACGCCACGGATTCTTACGACGCCACGGGCGTAGACGCGCAGAAAACGGCGGCCCCCGCTTCCGCGCCAGCGCGCATCGCCGCAAAAGCAGAATCAGGGGCACTGGAAAACGCCCAGGAGCAGATCCAGGAGGAATCTGAGTTGGATGCGGCCGTCACCAGCGCCAGCAAAGACATATTCCGGCAGTTCGACCTGCCGGAAAATCAGGTAGCGGAGGAAGGAAGCCTGAGCAACCGCTATGGCAGAGTGGACCAGCTGAAGCTGGACGATGCGTACGAAACTCGGGGCCGCAGAAAAACAACATCAGCGCCAACGCTCGCCGAAACCCCCACGATCGCGCAGCAGAGCGGGAAGCGCCTCGAGCGGAACCGTGCCGTGGATGGAGAAGCATTCACAGGCATCCAGACGCCGGCGGAGCTGCCGGTGGACGTCTTCGAGAGCGAAGTCGATCCTTTGATTTTCAACCGCCTGGACGCTGAGCACTTCGTGCTTTATCGCAAGGTGTGGCGCGACGGTCAGCGCTTTGTTCAGGGAGCCGTGGTACAGCAGCAGGCGTTTCTGGAAGCGCTGATCGAGAAAGCCTTCCGGGACGCCGCGATCTCCCAGAACGCCCATCTGGTCATCGCGTACGCGGGTGACGTTCTCCGTGTTCTCCGGCCGGGCCTCCAAAAGGACTACCTGTCTCGATCCTCGGACCTGGCAGGGAATCTCCTGCTTCGAGCAAACCTTTCGGCACCGGCGGCTGATCTGGGTCTGATTTTCAGCGCCGCTCAACTGCCAGTGCCGCCCGGCAGCACCACGATTACATGGGCTGCGGCCATCATCGCGTTGGTACTCTGCGCAGGCTTCATCGTGATTTACCAGACCGGTATGCGGCAGATTCGGCTTGCCGAGCAGCAGCAGGATTTCGTATCTGCCGTGAGCCACGAGCTCAAGACCCCGCTCACATCGATCCGCATGTACGGGGAAATATTGAAAGCCGGCTGGGCCGATGAGGCGAAGAAGCGCACGTACTACGATTTCATCTTCTCAGAGAGTGAACGACTGACGCGCCTGATCAACAATGTCCTGCAGCTGGCCCGACTGACCAGGAACGAACATCCTCACAAGCTCGCTGACATCCAGGTTCAGGAGCTGCTCGAGCAGGTTACATCCAAAGTGAGCTCCGCCGTCGAGTCCGCTGGCTTCGTGCTGGAGGCGCGAGTCGAGCCGCCGGCTCTCAACGCATCGGTGAGGGTCGACACTGACGCCTTCGCTCAGATCATGATTAATCTGGTGGACAACGCGCTGAAATTCTCCGCCAATGCATCACGCAAAACCATTGAGCTTGGTTGCAGGCTGAAGGACGGCGGCGTCGAGTTCAGCGTCCGGGACTTCGGACCAGGCGTCGCCAAGGACCAGATGAAAATGATCTTCAAGCTCTTCTACCGCTCCGAAAACGAGTTGACCCGGGTAACCGTGGGAACCGGTATCGGCCTGGCACTGGTCAGCCAGCTGGTAGACGCCATGCACGGCGAGATTGATCTGGTGAATCGGGAGCCAGGCGCCGAGTTTCGCGTGGTGGTGCCGCTACCGTAGCGACACCGTCATCGAACTTTCGGAAGATCCCCGGGGAGTAACGGGGGAGCGTGCCTGGAGGTGTATTGTTCTCTGGAAAGGCGCATAATCGGCTGGCGCGGGGAGCAGATTTGTGTTCCATATTCACGCAGAACATGCCTTGAACGCGCCTCGACCTGTGGTCTGGGACGTGATGAACGATTTCGGTAGCCACTACCGATACAACCCTTTTGTCCAGCATTCCGAAATAATCAACGACGTTCCCACCGGCCTTGGCGCCGAGCGGGCGCTGCAACTCTACGACGGGTCGACCATGCGCCAGCGCATCGTCGACTACGAGGCGGGCCGCTCCATGGTCGTCGACGTCGTTGAGTCGGAACTGCTCATACGGCACTTCATCATCGAGTTGAGCGTCGAGGAAAAGACTGAAGGGACCTGCAAACTGATTTACGACATTTCCTACGCCGCGCCTTTCGGGATTGTCGGATATCCCGTTGGTCTGCTGTTCAAGCCGATTCTCATGAGCCGCATCAATCACGTGCTGAAAGGGTTGGAACGCTATGTTCTGACCAGAGAAGCCGTCACAGGCCTCATTCGATCGCGGTAAAAGGTTCACCCTGAACGAGTTGCCCCGAAGGCCTTGTCCGACGGCGTAGCCGCCAGAGGATCCCACGCCAGCAGATCACCGGGACGGAAGCGGTACACGCAGCGGAATTCCGGCCGGAGCACGTGACTGCGCAGCCGCCCCAGCAGCGCGGCGCTTTCCCTCTCGGGCACATCCACGATGGTGTGTCGATCGTCCAGCATCGGCATCAGGCTCTTGCGACCGGTCACGGGGTGCACTCTGACAAGCGGGTGCATCAACCCGGGTCGGGATTGCACCTGCAGATTGTCAACCGCACGCCGACGGTCCTCCGGCAGCGCCGCGTAGGCGGCCATCATGTCCAAGAAGCAGGTTTCCGCGTCGGCATCGCGGGGTTCGAGGCTGCACAGGATCATCAACGTGGCGGCTTCTGATTGATCCGCCCGATCGCTGCAGCGCCGTGGGGTATCCGGTCTTGGCACAGCATTGAAAATCGACAGCACGTTGGCGGAATAGGTCATGCGCTCATGATTCCGGTGATCGCGATCCAGATGAAAAACCGGCTTGCCGAAAGCCCGACTGTAACGATCCAGAAGTTCAGCCTCGCTTATCTGCTGGCTTACCGCCACCACGCGATGCTCCAGCAGCAGCCCGCGCAGCGCCAGCAGGGTTTCATTCATGTCGGGAACGGTAAGATCGACGCCGTTCGCCCGGATGCCGAACGAGCCCGGCAGGGCCTCAGCCTCGAACAGCACCTCGGTATTGGGGGCGGTAGCCCGCGCCCGTATGCGCCGCGTACGTCTTTCCGCGTCTCTCTTGACCGTCGCCGGGGTCAGGACCATGGCCGTTCCGATCAGCGCCGGCACGACAAGCAAATCGTCCAGCTGACCGATGAGAGGAATAAAGTCGGGAATCAGGTCAAAGGGGGTGCAGAGGTAGGCAAGGCCGGCACCAATCAGCCATCTGGCAGCGCGGGGCGTTCGCGGGTCCTGCAAAACCGCCCTGTAAAATCGCAACTCCCTGCGAACGCGACCAAATCTCTTTACTCTGGTCGCCATGGTGTTCCCACCGCCGGCGTTTCATTCGCCGAAATCACGTGCCACAACCGATTTCAGCCTAAACCTTCCGAGCACCGGTGGCCAGCGGTTTGACCCTGCCTAAGGCGACCCGCGAAAACATCCGGCAGGCTACAACACTGCCGCGAAATAGCCGAAGTAGGCTGCCAGCAGTATCGCGCCCGACCCCCTGCCGATAGCGCGCCCCAGGAATATATGAACGGCGACGAACACCGCAGCGCCAGACATGACCCAAAGGTCGAATTTCAGGAATGCCGGCGGCACAGGGACATCGGCAACCAGCGCCGTGATGCCCATGATGGCCAGTATGTTGAGGACGTTGCTGCCAAGCACGTTTCCCAACGCGATATCGGAGATGACCGTGGTGCTGAGCTCCGGGAGCGAGGTTCCGAAAGCGACCAGCGTGCTACCGATGTCCGCATCCGGGACGCCAAAACGCGCCGCGAATCCAACCGCACCTTGCACCGTCAGATCGGCGCCCAAGGGAAGAAAGACGCAACCCAGCAGAATGAACAAACCGATGGTGGGCAGCCCACTCGGCAACCCAAGGACTCTTCGCAGCTGTGCTTCCGTATCTTCCTCGTCGGTTTCATGCCCGTCACCCCGCCCGGACAGGGTAAGCAAAGCTCCGACCAGCAGGATGCCCACCAGCAGCAGGCCCTGGACCAGCCCGAACGAGCCGCCGAAACAAAGGCCGACAAAAAGAGCGGAGACCAGAATCATGAACACGGTTTCACGGCGAATCGCCGGATCATCGGAAATGATCGGGTGAATCATCGCCGGCAGCCCCACCACGATCAGCACGTTGGCGATGTTGCTGCCCACGACGTTGCCGATGGCTATGCCGGGAAAGCCGTCGAGCGCCGCGTAAACGGAAACCATGAGCTCAGGCGCCGACGTGCCCAGGGCAACCACGGTCAAACCAATGAGCACCGGCGATACCGAGGTTTTTCTCGCCAGCGCCAGAGCCCCTCGGACCAGCAGATCACCCCCTAAGACCAGATAGACGCAGCCACCAAAAAGCTTCAGAAAATCCAGGAGCTCGATCACCGGAATTGCTTTCCTGCAGAAGACCGCATAACCACTAGCCTTCCCTACTTGCCCTCGGCAACGCCAAGATCAGCGCGCAGCGCGTCCACAACGTCGCGAAACTGCTCACGGTTCTCGTCGCTCAGCGACGCAAGGATGGTGTGGGCTTTCAATACCCGCTGCGCCTGTTCCGAACTGTCCTCCTCGGCACGCTTCAGCGCCTCCATCTCTTCGGGAAGAGGCTCGGTGGTGAGACCGGCGTGGTCGAGCACGCCTTGCATGCTGAGCTCTTCGAACAGGGCACGTATTTCGGGTGGGACGCGCTGCAGATGCACGGCTTCGGGTTTCGACATGACGATCTCGTGCAGCGTGCCGAGAAAGGTACTGTCGAGATACTGACAGGCACCAAGATCGATGGTCAGAGTCTCGTAGCGTTTCAGCAGTTTCTTCGCTGTCTCGAAGAATATCGGGCTGCGCATCCAGGTGCCCGTACCCGCGATGCTCATGAACGCACGTCCATTGGCAGCGCCCTGCAGGAGCCGTACTTGGGTCGTCTGAGGCGGCGCAGGTTCCCGCCTCGAACGCTGCTCGACCGTGTCGTCGAACCGGCTCGTACCCTCGCTGCGCTCCAGTAGAATCATGGTGATGTCGTCGCGATCGTGGCTGACGCCTCGGGTCGCCGCTTCGAAGAAGGCTTTGAGCATTTCGCCTCGGTCTTCCGTGGGACGCATGAGCGCCTGGGCCAGATACTCATGCGTCAGCGTCCCGGGCCCGCCGGGC
>CAMYJX010000073.1 GCA_947258825.1 uncultured Pseudomonadales bacterium | reverse complement strand
CAGGGCATCATAGCACGCAGCCGCTCGCCGACCTGCTCGATCTGATGACCCTGACTGATACGCCGCATGGCTTTGATGTTCGGAGCGCTGGCCTGATTCTCGGTGACAAATTCGCGAACGAACCGGCCGGTCTGAATCTCAGCGAGAATGCGCTTCATTTCCTGCTTGGTTTCTTCGGTGACCACCCGCGGCCCCCGAGTCAAACCACCATACTCCGCCGTGTTGGAGACCGAGTACCACATGTTCGCAATGCCGCCCTCGTAAAAGAGGTCCACGATGAGCTTGAGCTCGTGCAGGCATTCGAAGTAAGCCATTTCCGGCGCGTAGCCGGCTTCAACCAGGGTTTCGAAACCCGCCTGAACCAGCGCTGCCGCACCGCCGCAGAGCACCGCCTGCTCGCCGAACAGATCGGTCTCGGTTTCTTCACGGAACGTGGTTTCTATTACCCCTGCCCGACCGGCGCCGATGGCCGAGGCATAGGACAGCGCGTTGTTCTTGGCCTGCCCGGAAGCGTCCTGGGAGATCGCGATGAGCGCCGGGACCCCGCCGCCTTCGGTATAGGTGGAGCGAACCGTGTGGCCAGGACCCTTCGGCGCGATCATCACCACGTCCAGATCAACACGCGGCTCGATGAGCTCGAAGTGGATATTCAGACCGTGGGCAAATGCCAGCGTGGCGCCTTCTTTCACGTTGGGCGCGATATCCTGCAGGTATATGGCCTGCTGGTGCTCATCCGGCGTCAGCATCATGATGAGGTCGGCATGAATGGCAGCGTCAGCCACTTCCGCCACCTTCAAACCGGCATTTTCCGCCTTGCGCCAGGAATCAGAACCTCTGCGCAGGCCAACCACCACGTTGTCGACTCCGGAATCCCGCAGGTTGTTGGCGTGAGCGTGCCCTTGAGAGCCGTAACCCACAACCAGCACGTTCATTTTCTGGATGATCGAAAGATCGGCGTCTTTGTCGTAGTAAACCTGCATGGTCATTCCCTCTCTGTCTGTTGTGTTCGTGTGGTCGTCAGGCGTGCGAATCAGGCGCTCAGCAGTTTTTCGCCCCGGCTGATACCCGACACCCCGGAGCGGACGACTTCCAGGATTGTGGTTTTGCCAATCGCGTTGATGAAAGCGTCCAGCTTGCTGCTGGGACCCGACAGCTGAACCGTGTAGGTGCTGGCGGTGACGTCGATGATCTGGCCACGAAAGATGTCCGCCGTGCGCTTCACCTCTGATCGCGCCTGGCCATCCGCTCTCAGCTTGACGAGCATGAGCTCTCGCTCGACATGATCGCTTTCCGAAAGGTCGATGACCTTCACGACCTCGATGACCTTGTACAGGTGCTTGATGATCTGTTCTATCTTGCTGTCATCGCCCGCCGTGGTGAGGGTCAACCGTGACAGGGTCTCATCCTCTGTCGGCGCCACGGTCAGGCTTTCGATGTTGTAATTGCGCTGCGCAAACAGGCCAACGACTCTGGACAGAGCGCCCGCCTCGTTCTCCAGCAGCACCGCGATGATGCGCCGCATCAGTAGTTTTCCCCGAGGCTCGTCAGTGACTTGGTGAGGTACATGTCGCGCATCGATCCGCCCTTGATCGCCATGGGGTAGACATGCTCGTTAGGATCGACCCAGACATCCACAAATACCAGCCGCCGCTTCAAAGCCGGGCTGAAAGCTTCCTGCATCACCGGCTCGAGATCCTCCGCCCGCTCGACCTTGAAGCCGACGTGGCCGAACGCTTCGATCAGCGTCTTGAAGTCCGGCAGGGAGTCGCTGTACGTGCTCGACGAGTGGCGGCCGCCGTACTGCATGTCCTGCCATTGCTTGACCATGCCTAGGGCCTGGTTGTTCAGATTGACGATCTTGATGGGCAGGCCGTACTGCAGGCAGGTGGACAGTTCCTGCATGTTCATCATGAAGCTGCCCTCACCCGTGACGCAGGCAACGACCGCATCGGGATACGCGAACTGCACCCCCATGGCCGACGGCAACCCGAAACCCATGGTTCCAAGGCCGCCGGAGTTGATCCAGCGTCTGGGCTCGGGAAACCGGTAATACTGAGCGGCGAACATCTGGTGCTGGCCCACGTCGCTGGATACGAACGCGTCGCCGCCCGTAACCCGGTAGAGGGTCTGCACCGCAAGCTGCGGAAGTATCGGCTGGCCGGCTTGCGGCGCGAGGTCGTGCCGCAGGCCGTGATCTTCGCGCCAGCCGCTGATCTGATCCCACCACAGGGCAAGCGCTTCGGCATCCGGCAACATGGGCGCTTTCGCGCGTTCCGTTTCGAGGATGCTCTGCATGTCGTCCAGCACGCTTCCAACCTGACCGACGATGGGAATATGCGCCGTCACGATCTTGGAGATGGAGGCGGGATCCACATCGACGTGGATGATGGTCGCATCCGGCGAGAACTTGCCCGGGTTGTTGGTAACGCGATCATCAAAGCGCGCCCCAACGGCAAAGATGACGTCGGCGTGATGCATGGCCATGTTGGCCTCGTAGGTGCCGTGCATCCCCAGCATGCCGAGGAATTTTTCATCGTTGCCAGGGTAACAGCCCAACCCCATCAGCGTGTTGGTCACCGGAAAATTGAGCGCGCGGGCGATGCGCGTCAGCTGCTCGGACGCGTTACCGATAATGACGCCGCCGCCTGCGTAGACCACCGGCCGCTTGGCCTTGAGCAGCACTTCAACCGCCTTGCGGATCTGTCGGCCGTTGCCTTTGATGGCCGGGCTGTAGGACCGCATCGTCACCGTTTCCGGGTAATGATAAGGCGCCAGAACCGCGGGATCGGTGGTGTCTTTGGGCACGTCGATAACCACCGGCCCGGGACGCCCGGTGGTTGCAATGTGAAAGGCTTTACGAACGATCTCCGGAATCTCCGCGCATTCCTTGACCATGAAGCTGTGCTTGACCACCGGTCGCGAGACGCCAACCATGTCCGTTTCCTGGAAGGCGTCCGTACCGATGAGATCGTTGGGCACCTGACCGGAGATCACCACCATGGGCACCGAATCCATGTACGCGGTGGCGATACCCGTGATGGCATTCGTGGCGCCGGGGCCGGAGGTGACCAGCACCACGCCGGGCTTTCCGGTCGCCCTGGCGTAGCCGTCAGCCATGTGCGCAGCCGCCTGCTCATGGCGCACCAGAATGTGCTCCACCTTCTGCTGCCGGAAGATGGCATCGTAAATGTGCAGCGCGGAGCCGCCGGGATACCCGAAGATGTATTCCACACCCGCGTCCTGAAGCGCGCGGATGAGCATGTCTCCGCCGGAAAGGGCCTCAGCCATGTAGCTTGCTCTGTCTGTTGCTGGCGTTGTCCTCGTACGCGTCCGACCCGTCACTTCGCCAGACTTAACTGGTTGATTTTCTGACGGTTTAGCCGGACATGCCGAGGGGAGCCGCGTATTCTTCTCGTTCCCCGGCAGCATGTCAACGAAACTGCGACCCAGCTAACGAAATCGACTTGACCAACCCCTTAGGATCGAAGCGCTGCTAACGTTACAATACGGCCGGTACTAGGGTATCTGCTCCGACTGATCGAGAACGCCCGACGACGTTGCGGGCCAACGACGCCGGGAGATGGGAGATTCCATTGTGATGCGCACACTGTTCAAAACCACACTCGTGATCTGCTGCCTGCCTTTTCTGACAGCCGCAGACATCTATCGCTGGGTCGACGCAAACGGCGTGGTCAACTACACCCAGCAGAAGCCGAAAGGCATCGACGCCGAGCTGGTTTCCGGAACGGGCAGCTCTCGCTCGATCGTCGCTCAGACGGTTCAGGTTGAGACCCCCACGGCCCAGCCCGAATCAGACGCCCAACCGGCGCTCAACGAGGACCAGCAGAGCATGCTGCGTGACCTCGAGGCGGCCGAGGAGGCACGACAGCAGGAGCTGGCTCGAGTGCGCGACGACAACTGCACCCGCGCCCGATCCGTCCTCACCCGGTTGAATGCCAAAGGCCGCATCCGGGTTCGCGACGACGACGGCGAATATCGCATCATGAACGAGGAAGAGCGCCAGTCGCGAATCAGCGAAGCCCAGCAGGGCATCGCCATGAACTGCGACAGCGCGGACGCCTAGCCGGCCAGCGTGCCCCGGCCAGCGTGCCCCGGCCAGCGTGCCCCGGCCAGCGTGCCCCGGCCAGCGTGCCCCGGCCGATGCATCTCTGTCGCGTCAAGCCCGCAACCAGGCAAGGGTGGCCATGCGCCCTGTCCTGCCATCTCGGCGATAAGAATAGAAACGCGCGTCGCTGGCCGTGCACAGACGCTGGGAGCAAACGGACGTTACGCCGCAGCCGCCAAGCAGCCGGCTGCTCAACTCGAACAGATCCAGCTGCCATCGATCTTCCGATACCCCACGCGTGAGCACCGGCGCTTCCCCCTCCCCGGCGCCGACCCGGTCATTCACCGCTTCCGCCACGTCCGGCCCTACTTCGTAGGCCCCGGGGCCGATGGCCGGACCCAACCACGCCAGCAGATCATCCGGCGCCACCGGCAGCTGTCCTACCAGCTGCTCAATCACGCCCGATATCAGACCGCGCCAACCACCATGGGCGACAGCCAGCACCGACCCGAGGCGATCGCAGAGCACCAACGGGATGCAGTCGGCAGTCAGAATCGCCAGGCCCAACCCGCGCTCGGTGGTCCAGGCCGCATCGGCATCCGGCACGGACCGCCAGTTCTCCGCGGTGCTTCGGATGCAGGCGGTGCCGTGCACCTGGTTGAGCCATTGAATTCGCTCGCATCGGGTTTCAACTCGGCGTAGGGACCGGTGCTGACACCACCGTGACGGGTCGTCGTGAGCGCGCGAACCGGCGCGGGAAGCGGAGCGTCGAGCTTCCCGGAAGGATCTCTGGCAGGCTCAATCCAGGCTATGGTCATGGGCCGAAAGATCCGTTTCCAGGACACCCAGAAGCACCTCCATGTCCCCAGGCAGCGGCGCACGGAAGGCGAGCGAGTCGTGGGTCTCAGGATGTTCGAATGCCAATGCCACGGCATGCAGCGCCTGGCGCTTGAAACCGCGAATGACGGTAACGGTGGCGGGGTCCGCACCCCGGGGAACCCGACCACGCGCGCCGTAACGCCGATCGCCCACCAGCGGGTACCCGGCGCTGGAGAGATGCACGCGTATCTGATGCGTGCGTCCTGTCTCCAGCTGTGCCTCAACCTCGGTGTGAACGCGAAACCGCCTGATCACACGCACGCGGGTACGGGCAGGCCGCCCGCCCTCCTGAACCCGCTGACGCGTCCGCTGCGTGGGGTCACGGCCAATGGGCTTGTCGATATCCATCCCGCCGACCATTCTGCCTTCCACCACGGCGATGTAACGCCTGGCGATCTCGCGGGCGGCCAGCATTTTCGCCAGCGCGTGCTGGCTTTCCAGGGTCCCCGCCACCAGCAGCAGACCGCTGGTGTCCTTGTCAAGCCGGTGGACGATCCCCGCCCGGGGGAGATGCTGCAGTGAGGGGCGATAGTCGAGAAGCCCGTTGACCAGAGTGCCATCGGGGTTTCCGGCGCCCGGATGAACCACCAGCCCCGCAGGCTTGTTCACCACCAGCAGATGCTCGTCTTCGTAAACCACGGCGAAGGGGACGGGCTGCGCGGCCTGCCAGTCCTCTCTGAGTTCCGCCCGGGCGCTGAGGCTGATCTGCTCACCGCCGGTCAGGCGGGTTTTCGGCTTGACGGCCACGCCGTCCACCGTCAGCGAGCCGTCCTGTATCCAGCGGGCGAGCATCGCCCGCGAGAACTCACCAAAAAGCTCTGCCGCGATCTGGTCTGCCCGTTGGCCGCCCATCGCCGGAGGAACGGTGGCCGATCTGCTGATGTTCTGGGTAACCTTCGCCAATTCAATCATCCGGTGACCTGGGCCCGCTCGGTCCCGCACCTGTTACTCGCGAGTTACTCACGTGCTACACCCGTGTTATATGGTTGCAACCTCGGGGCGAATCGTTAAATTAGCCGAATTTCGCGGCGAAAGCCCCAGGATTCCCAGCAAACCATGAAAACATCGTTGCTCACGGCCGCCATTTTCAGCCTGATACTGGCGAGCGGCTGCTCCTGGATGCCTTTTTTCGGGAAAGACAAAGACAGCGAAGAGGAAGCGTTCGATCCCGACGCCACGGAGCAGTACGTCTATCGAGCCATTCAGCGCGACCTGAAAGCCGGCAACTACGAGCAGGCCATCGAGGGCCTCCAGCGCCTGGAGGCGCAGTTTCCCTTCGGGCGGTACGCGGAGCAGGCACAACTCGAAATCATCTACGCCAACTACATGGGCTTCGATTTCGACGGCGCGCGCAATGCGGCTGATCGTTTCATCCGGCTGCACCCGCAGAACGCCAACATCGACTACGCCTACTACGTGAAAGGGGTTTCCTCGTTCAACAAGAGCCGCGGGCTGCTGGACCGCCTGTTCAGCACCGACATTTCCAAACGCGACGTCACCTCGGCTCAGGAGGCCTACGCCGATTTCTCCCAGTTGATCAGCCGATACCCCGCCAGCGCCTACGCGCCCGATGCCCGCCAGCGGATGATCTACCTTCGAGACCTGCTTGCTGCGTCTGAGGTGAACATCGCCAATTTCTATATGCAGCGAGGCGCCTACGTGGCGGCCGCCAACCGGGTACGGTTCGTCATCGAGAATTACCCCCGGGCCAAAGCGGTGCCTAAGGCGCTGGCGATCATGGTGGAAGCCAGCTACCGATTGGGGCAGGAAGATGCCGCCAACGACGCGCTCGCGGTGCTTTCGGTCAATTTTCCTGATTACCCCGACTTCGACGCGGACGGCAACCTGGTGCTTTCCTCGCAGATTCGTAACCGCGATCGGTCGTGGACCAACCTGGTGACCCTGGGCTTGATCGACCGTCCCGACGTCCCTCCCCCCATCAAGCTGCGACAGCCTGCAACGCCTCCCTGAGGCCGCAAGTTCGCCAACGCTGAATCCGTCCCGCTGCCCGCGCCCCTTCGAGGCCCGAATTAACCCCGCGTTCTGTGCGCCGCGACCGGTTTGAACTCGATCCCATCTACTAATCTTAAGGTGAAGATCGAAAGGCCGCCGGCGCCGCTGCGGCGCGCGAGCCGAGACCCGGGGATATGCTCACCCATCGAGCCGACATCATCGAAGAAATCGAACGCCGCAGGTTCGGGATCACCCTGAGCCTGCTGCGTGTCTACAATTTCTATCGCGTCCTGGTGGGGCTCACCCTGCTGGTGTTCTTCATTCAGCAGATCATCGTGACCCGTCTGGGCAACCTGGCTCCGGAGCTCTTCCTCTACACCACCCTGGCCTATCTGGGCATTAATCTTGCCAGCATTCCGCTGCTGCAGCTGCTGCCATCGACCCGCCTCAACACGCAGCTGGTAAGCGTCGGGCTGGTTACCTACGACGTTCTGTTGCTGACGCTGCTCATGTACTTCAGCGGCGGCGTGAGCAGCGGGCTGGGCATGCTGATCCTGGTCTCAGTGGCTACCGGCGCGATCATCGTCACCGGCCGGGTCACCGCGGTCCTGCCCGCAATCGCCAGCATCGCCGTGCTCTATCAGGAATTTTACCTGTCGCTTTCCGCGCCGGAGATGCACGACGATTTTTTTCAGGCCGGCATACTCGGAGCGCTCTTCTTCGGCGCCTCCTACATCATCCAGCGGCTGTCCGGCCGCGTCAGAGACAACGATCTGCGAGCGCTGACCCAGGCGGCAGAGCTGTCTGATCTGGAACGCGTGAACCGACAGATCATTCATCGCATGCAAACGGGCATCGTGGTGGTCGACCCCGCCAATCAGGTGCGCACCGCCAATCAGTCGGCTCGGAGGCTAGTGGGGCTGGGACCCGATGAGGAGCTCACGGAGCTGCCCGAGGCGCTGAAGCAGCATCTCATTCAATGGCGCGCAGATACCGAAAGGCGAGCGCTGCCCTTTCAGATCGACGCCGATACGCCGGAAATCCGCGTCAGCTTTTTTGCCGTTCGAGCCGACGACCCCCAGGGCGACATCACCCTGTTCCTCGAGGATACTGGAGAGATTCAGCAGCAGGCTCAGCAGCTCAAGCTGGCTGCCCTGGGTCGCCTGTCGGCGAGCATCCGGCGCAGCTGCTCGGGGAATCTGCGAATCTCGACGTCGGCGACCAGCGCCTGACGGGCATCATTCATACTCACTGCCAGCGCATGAACGGCGTCATCCAGAACGTGCTGGAGATGTCACGCCGCCGGTTGCCTGCTCCAGTACGGCTGAATCTCGCCGACCACCTCCGGGACTTTGTGGAAAGCTTCCGCGAAACCAACCCCGCCGCCTGCATCGAAGTCACCGTCGGGACCCCCGAAGCTGAGTTCCGCATGGACAAGAGCCAGCTCGAGCAGGTGCTGAGCAATCTGGTGAACAACGCCATGCGCCACAGCTGCGATCATTCCGGCACACCTTACGTCCGTCTGGAGGGCGGCGTCGACACGCGCACCGAACGTCCGTATCTGAACGTCATCGACAAAGGTCCCGGCGTGGATGAGTCAGAGGCAGACAAGCTGTTCGAGCCGTTCTACACCACCGAGCAGACAGGCACCGGACTCGGGCTGTACATATCCCGGGAGCTTTGTGAGGCCAACCAGGCGCGGCTTACCTGCCACCGTCAGGAACAAGGCGGCAGCTGCTTCCGTATCACCTTTGCCCATCCCGATCGGATATTCATCGGAAACAAAAAAGAGCTCTGAGTACAACATCATGAACGAAAAACACGCCCTAATCGTCGATGACGAACCGGACATCCGCGAGCTGCTGGAAATTACCCTGGGCCGGATGAACATCAACACCGTGTCTGCAGCCGACATCAGCAGCGCCCGTCACCAGCTGGCCGAGCATGACTTCGATCTCTGCCTGACCGATATGCAGCTGCCGGACGGCAACGGCATCGAGCTGGTGACCCATATCGCCAAAGAACTTCCCCAGCTGCCAGTCGCGGTCATCACCGCCTTCGGCAATATGGATACCGCAATCACCGCGCTCAAAGCGGGCGCCTTTGATTTCGTCCAGAAGCCCGTGGATCTGGATCAGCTGCGCGCGCTGGTCGAGACCGCTATTCGCGTCGGCGACTATTCCAGCGGCAACCGGCAGACAGAGACTCGACTGACCGGTCAGTCAGGGGTAATGGAGCGCCTGCGCCAGCAGATAGCCAAACTGTCACGCAGCCAGGCGCCCATCTACATCAGCGGGGAGTCGGGTTCCGGCAAGGAGCTGGCTGCCCGATCGATCCACGAGCAGGGGCCGCGTGCGGACGGGCCGTTTGTGCCCGTGAACTGCGGCGCCATCCCGACAGAGCTGATGGAGAGCGAATTCTTCGGTCACGTCAAAGGCAGCTTTACCGGCGCGGTCACCGACAAGCAGGGCCTGTTCCAGGTTGCAGCCGGCGGCACGCTGTTCCTGGACGAGGTGGCAGACCTCCCGCTGTCGATGCAGGTCAAGCTGCTGCGCGCCATCCAGGAGAAGGCCGTTCGCGCCGTTGGCTCTGCGGCGGAGGAAACCACCGACGTCCGAATTCTCTCGGCGACACACAAAGATCTCGCCAGAGCAGTGGAAGAAGGCCTGTTCCGTCAGGATCTTTACTTCAGGCTCAACGTCATCGCGCTGCCGATGCCGAGCCTGCGTGAGCGCGTCGAAGATATTCCGGAGCTGACCAGCGAGATTCTCCAGCGCCTGGCGCAGGAGTACGGCGGCGAAACGCCCGTGATCACTGAAAGCGCCATGCGGGCAATGCAGAGCTACATCTTTCCCGGCAACGTTCGCGAGCTGGAAAACGTGCTGGAGCGAGCATTCACGCTATGCGAGGACGGTTGTATTACGCCCGCGGACCTGCAGCTGGGCGCCGCGACGCAGCAACCCGTTCCCTCGGGCCCGACCACATCCGGCGATGAACCGGTAGACCCAGGCATCGAAGGCGCTGCCGCCCCGGCGCATCCGGTTTCGCCCACAGCGATGGCCCTGCCCCCGGGCGAATCGCTGGAAGCGTTTCTCGACAAGATCGAGCGCCAGCTGATCACGGACGCGCTGGAAGCTACACGGTGGAACAAGACCGCCGCAGCAAAGCGGCTGGGTATCACCTTCCGGGCGCTGCGCTACCGACTGAAGAAGCTCGAGCTCGAATAGCCCCGATCTCACGCGCATTTCCGCCGCCACCGCTTTCCCCGTGAGCGGGACCCAGGCGCAATGGGCGGGTGGATGCGCGTGGATATTCGCTATTGGAAATGCTGGTGGTGCTGGCCATCGCGGGCGGCCTGCTGGCTATCGCAGCGCCATCTTTTCAGACGCTGCCGCCCCAGGCGCGGGCCGGAGCGGCGATCAATCAGGCCATCGGTGCCGTCAGCTTTGCACGGTCGGCCGCGGTGCTGCAGCGCTCGCCGGTGACCCTCTGCCCGGGAACGAAGTATCAATGCCTGGATAGAGACCAGTGGCACCGCGGGGCATTGATCTTTCAGGATCCCAATCAGAACGGACGTCGAGATGCAGGAGAACCGGTGCTGTCAGCGCTGTCAGGTCTGCGCGAAGGCGATCGCCTGTATTGGCGTTCGTTCCGCAATCGCGGCTATCTGCGCTTTCTGCCTGTCGGGTATACCCACTGGCAGAACGGGAACTTTCTCTACTGCCCCGAAAACGGAGATCCCACACTGGCCCGCATGCTCATCGTCAACGCTCAGGGGCGCACGCGGGTGGCACGGGACACGGATGGCGACGGCGTGGTGGAAGATGCCAGGGGCAGGCCTATCGCCTGCCCCCCATAGCGGGAGGCTGCTCGTTCAGGCCTGCTCGATGGCCGCGTTGGGCGGGATCTCCTTTATTTCCACGATCTCCCGCTCCGAGGGCGAGATCACCAGAAAGCTGAACCGGATCTTCATGCCCGGCTGCAGCATGGTGAACGCACCGTAGCTGCCGCCGATTTCAACATTGGCATCGATGGCGACGCTGTAGCGGTTACCGCTGACGATCATCTCCGAGCGATTGAAATCCAGCTCCTGCACGACGCCAAGCTCAGTCGCGGTAGGGAAGGTAACGCCCGGCGCCCGGGTGGCCGCATGAGCGGCCAGTCCGAACGTCAGCGCCAGCAGCAGGGTTGCAAGTACGCGAATCATTTGTGACCTCCTCATTGGGTCTGGTCCAGCTCGCGCCAGGAAAGCCTTCCGGTGCGGCTGTCGTTGATGTCGTCTATGCGATAGGCGACGGTATCGCGACCGCCACTCACAAACAGGAAGTCGGTATCGCCTTCACCACCCAGCGTCGACAGGTCCACCAGAGATCCGTCCAGATCCTGCTGGTCGAAGAGCACGCCGGCGGCGTAAACCTCGCCGGCAACATCCACCATGTCATCCTGATCGATGACGCCGTCGGTGTTGAAATCCACCACCGCCCGTCCGGGATCGCCGCCGCTCACGGCGTCGAACAGCAGGATGGAGCCCGGCCGCGTGCCGAAGCAGCTGAACTCGTCAAGGCTCGGCAGGATGGTGGTGGTGATGATGGTGCCGTCGCGGAACAGCAACCTGCGGATGGCCCGCTCGCCCGGGAACTGTGCTCCCGGCGGATTGCGCCCGGAGCCGTCGGTGTTGACCGCGCCCGACTGGGTCGTGGCGGCCCTGGGCATATCCAGATCGATATACCAGCCGTAGGTGCCGGGCGTGCCGCTTTCCGGCGCGTAGTTGACGGGATCTTTGGAGATGATCCGCCGGGTAACCTGTGGGATCAGCGAATCGTCCACGACGTTGGTAATGGTCTGCTCCACCAGCCGCTGGGACTTGGTGTCCGCCAGAGCGGTAGCCGGCGAGTTCTCGCCCCGATCCCAGATAGCGTAGATGGACTGAATTTCTTCGCTGGAAGCATCCTCTTTCGTCAGATAGCTGCCGGTACCGAAGATCACCAGGAACCCCTGCTCCGTGGGATGCTTGATGACCAGCGGTTGCGAGAGGATCGGCTGCAGCCGGTCCACGGTGCCGTCGAAGTAGGTCGCCGTGAACAGACGGGTGGACTCCCAGTTGTCCGGATCGGGATCCGTGAGGTCGAACCGGAACAGGTTGCCCAGCCGATCGCCGGCGTAAACCCAGTCAACGGTGCCGTTCAGATCCCGGTCGACGGCCGCGGCGGTGCCCAGCCCGTTCGGGAAGCCGGCCAGCTGGCTCGGCGCCAGGGGCACGCCGAAGCCGGTGTCGACCTTGACGAAGTCGTTGCTGCCGGACCAGCCGTTGAAGCCACCATCCATGAACAGCACGAACAGCTTGGCAATACCCGCGGTGGAGTTGGGCCCGTTGCCGAAGACGGCAACCCATTCCTTCTCGCCGGCGCCGTCGTCGACGTTGCTCATGGCGATCGTCGGCAACGACAGCGAGTAACCCAGGTCTTTCACCGGTTTGCCCAGCGGGTCCGTGATGGCGCCCACGGCGCCGCCCAGCGGCACCCCGGCGCCGTCCACGGGATAGGTGTCGTCCTCGTCCGTGAACTCCCAGAGCACGGATCCGTCGGCGGCCGCCTCGGAGCTGAGAACGGTGTCCGGATCGGTGACGTTGAGGGCAAAGAAGCCTTTGCCGCCTGCCCCGAGGCCGCCCACCAGGACCGAATTCCAGCTCTTGCCGACAGCGGCCGTGCTGGCACGCATGTAGACGTCGTTCAACCGAGGCGTGAGGTCGACGTAGTACTTGTGCTGATAGAAGGGCGATGTAAAGTCGTCCAGCGTGTTCCGATAGCCCTCCGTGATATCGAGGATCTTGTTGGGCACGTAGCCGTAAACCTCTCGGCCGGTGGTGGCGTCGAAGCCGTGCATGATGCCGTCATTGGCGCCAACATAGACCACCGGGGTCCGGTCCTTCTTGCTTTCCACGAAATCGGAATACAGGTCGGTGATCGGATACGGCGCCTGATCCCGATTGATGGATCGCGGCGCGCCAACGAACACCGGGCTCGAGTTGACGATGTCTCCCAGCAGAGCGCCTGTCGCCGCACGCTCCCGCAGCGGCCCGGCGGGACTTTCGTCGCCCCGCTGGCCGCGGATGAAGTTCACCTGCTGCTCGTTGATGGTGAGCTGCTGATCCGGGGTCAGATCGGCGTAACGGAAGGGAATGCCCTGCCGGCCCACCTTATCGTAGGTCATCAGCACCCGGCTTCCAGGCAGCGTGATGGCGGGCTCAAGCTGCTCGGACGCGCGCCAAACGGGGGTGGGCTGCAGCGTTCCGTCGTTGTTGACCTGGGTCGCGGTCAGCTCGCCCGTATTGTCACGCAGGTCATAAAAACCGCGATACAGCAGGGTGCCGTCCCGCAGAGAGGTGGAGTTGAACGCTGCCGACGACGTGGACGAGGCCGCCTGCGTGAACTCGAGAAAGGCTGATTCCAGCGCGGCCTGCAGCTCCTGCGGGTTAGCGGCGCTGAGGAAACGGCCCCGGCCGTTCACCGCCGCGTGCAGCATGTCGTCGATCTTCTCCAGCGGCCCATCGAAGGGATCCGGCCAGGCGAACGGCGTCATGGGATCCGCGGGAATGGAAGCCGGGTCCACGGTCCCGGATACGCCGAAGGAAATAGCGTAGGTCTTCATGTGCTGGTGCATGACCGGGTCGTTGGGCGGGAAGGTTCCCGGCGGCGCGCCGAGGATGTCGCGCGCCGACACCGGCACCTGGTTGTCGAAATCGTCGTGCATGTCGTTCTGGTAGTAGAACATGGCCACGTCCGCCAGGGTCGCCTTCACCCCGTCCGCGTAGCGGCCACCGTCGAAGGGATTCGGGCCGTCATCGATATCCTCATTGCCGGAGACACCGGCGCCGCCGTTCCAGTAGCCGTCGGAGAACAGCAGGGCGAAGTTCTGCTGGCAGAAACCCTCGGGGTCCGCCAGCCGCGGGCAGTCGTTGCCGGTCTCACAGCCGAATATCTGGCCGGCCCGTCCCAGGGCTTGACGCAGCGGCGTCCCGCCGTAAGAGTCCACTGCGTAGATGTTGTCCATCAGCACCTTCTTGTCGCCTTCGGTATAGAGGTCGTTCATGTCGCGTACGGGCTTGGACGTCGTGTTGCTGATGGTCTCGTATCCCACCCGAATGTCCTGCAGCTGGGCGACCACCTTGCCCATGCCGTTCTTGGTGACGTACTCCCGCGAGCGGTAGTACTGAAAATAGTTGGCAAAGTTCTGCAGCTCCTGGGCGTAGGTGCAATCCAGCGGGTTGTTGTCGCCCACAGCGCAGTCCTCACGATTCAGACCGCCGGGGAACAGCCCGCCGAGCGGGCCCGCGCCGGCCCTGATCTCCACCAGCTGCTTGTTAGGATCGTTCCAGGCCAGCGGCGGCGTGGACGTCGTCGTGTAGTAATGGGGAATGTACATGTCCACGACGTCGATGTTCTCTGTTCCGCCGTTGTTGTCCCACTCGGGCACGCTTTTGGCTTCGTAGGAGTGCGGGGCGAGCAGATCGAAGGTTTCCCCAGGGTTCACCGGATCCAGGCGTACCGCCGAGGGGTCCGCGGGGCCGAACTCTACGTTCAGCTCGTCCTGGCCGATCCAGGGCGCGTAATAGACTTCCGGGTTGTAGTACAGCGCGTTGTACAGATGGGTGCGCCCACGCCACGTGCCGTACTGGCTGTTGTCGGTATTGGCGTTGCCCGCCAGGGCGTCATCGGTGGGCAGAATCCGACCGTATTCGCTCGTGGGCGGGTAGGCGTTGGTGTCCAGGTCCCAGAGGTACACGTAGCTCACCGCATCGCTCTTGTTGCCCGCGATGACGTTGTTGTCAAGATAGAACCCGCCCTGCTCGTCCGCGCCGGCAATGATCATGTTCCAGTCCATGCTGCCGGAGTCGTCCATCACCACAAGGACGTTCGGCGGAACGCTGGTGGACTGCTCGAGGGGCACGTTCGCCAGGCTGTAGGTCACGGCCACCTCGCCTGCGGGCGGCGGCGCCGGCGGCGCCGGGGCCGCGAAAACGCTGATGCTGACCTGGTAGGCATCGCCGTCGCTGAACACCTGGTCGTCGAAGACACGGTAGCTGAACGAGACGTCGCCGGTGAAATCCACCGGGGGCGTGTAGGTGAAGGTGCCGTCGAAATTGTTGAGAACCAGCGTGCCCACCGGTGGGAAGGTGACCGGTTGAATACTCAGCGGCGCGCCCACGGGATTACCGAACTCGTCCAGCAGCGCGCCATCGACGTCATAGGCCCCATTGAGCAGGCTTTCGGTCGCATCGACCGTGAGCACGCTGTTCTCCAGCATGGAGAAGTCACGGAACTGAATGCCGGTTGGCGGATCGTTAGCCGCTGTCACCGTGACGGTCACGCTAGCCGTGCCCGTGTCGCCGTTCGAGTCGGTGATGGTGTAGGTGAAATAGTCGTCGCCGAAGAAATCGTTCTTCGGCCGATACTCGATCGTGTCCCCCACGATCGTGACCGAGCCGTTGGGGTCGGCGATGGGATCGCCGCCCTGGTTGAGCACGATGGTCGCCGCGCTTTCGCTGAAGCCGCCCACGCCGGCCGCGGTGATGGTGGTAGGCTCTTCAGCCAGGAAATCGTTGGCCAGCACGGGAATGACGACGACCCCGGCGTCCTCCGCGATGGTGAGGGCGTCGTCCACCGGCAGCGGAATGTCGTTAACCGAGCTCACCGTCAAGGTGACGGTTCCCGTCGCAACCCCGCCCACGCCGTCTTCGACCGTGTACTGGAAGCTGTCCGTGCCGTTGAAGTTGTTCTTCGGATTGTACGAAAAGCTGCCATCGGCATTGACGTTGACGACGCCGTCCGCCGTGTTGGTATTCGAGACGATGGTCAGGGCATCACCCTCGACGTCGCCGTCGTTAGCCAGCAGGCCCGGGGCGCTGATGACCAGGGTGACGTCCTCGTCGGTGACGTATGCGTCGGCAGCGGCTACCGGATCGTCGTTCACGGCGGTTACGGTAATGGTGACCGTCCGGGTTTCGATCACCGCGTTCACGTCCGTGGCATCGTAAGTGAAGCTGTCGGTGCCGTTGAAGTTGGTGTTCGGCAGGTAGCTGAAGGTGCCGTCGGCGGCCATGGTTACCGCGCCGTTGCCGGCATCCGTGTCCAGAGAATAGGTCACCGCACCGGTGAAGGTATCGTTGGTGGACACGTCCTCGTTGAGTACCGTGTCCTCGGCCGTGCTGAACGCGTCGTCCTGGGCGTCGTCGGCAGACGTCACGTTGACGGTAACGGTCTGGGTCTCGACGTCACCGTTCACGTCCGTGGCATCGTAAGTAAACGTATCCGTGCCGACAAAGTCCGCGTTGGGCGTGTAGCCGAAAGTGCCGTCGGCGGCCATGGCCACTGCACCGTTGGCGGCCGTGGCGTTGACCGCATAGGTCACCGCGCCGGTAAAGGTATCGTTCGACGACACGCCATCGTTGAGCACCGTGTCTTCCAGGGTGCTGAACGCGTCATCCTGAGCATCATCGGCAGCCGTCACGGTCAGGGTCACCGTCTGGGTCTCGACGCCGCCGTTCACGTCCGTGGCGTCGTAGGTGAACGTATCCGTGCCGTTGAAGTCGGCGTTGGGCGTGTAGCTGAAAGTGCCGTCGGCAGCCATGGCCACCACGCCGTTAGAGGCCGCCCCGTTGACCGCGTAGGTCACAGCGCCCGCGTAGCTGTCGTTGGTGGACACGTCCTCGTTCAGCACCGTGTCCTCGGGCGTCGAAAACGCGTCGTCCTGGGCGTCGTCCGCCCCACCGACGGTGATGGTCACCGTCTGGGTCTCGACGCCACCGTTCACATCCGTGGCGTCGTAAGTGAAGCTGTCGCTGCCGGCGAAGTCGGCGTTGGGCGTGTAGCTGAAGGTGCCGTCAGCGGCCAGGGCCACCGCGCCGTTAGAGGCCGCCCCGTTGACCGCGTAAGTCACAGCGCCCGCGTACGTATCGTTCGTGGACACGTCTTCGTTCAGCACCGTGTCTTCGGGCGTCGAGAACGTGTCGTCCTGGGCGTCGTCCGCCCCACCGACGGTGATCGTCACCGTCTGGGTCTCGACGCCACCGTTCACGTCCGTGGCGTCGTAGGTGAACGTATCCGTGCCGTTGAAGTCGGCATTCGGCGTGTAGCTGAAAGTGCCGTCGGCGGCCAGGGCCACCGCACCGTTGGCGGCCGTGGCGTTGACTGCATAGGTGACGACGCCTGTATAACCGTCGTTGGTGGACACGTCCTCGTTGAGCACGGTGTCTTCCGCCGTGCTGAACGCGTCATCCTGGGCATCGTCGGCGGCCGTAACAGTGAGGGTCACGGTCTGGGTCTCGACGCCACCGTTCACGTCGGTGGCATCGTAAGTAAAGGTATCCGTGCCGACGAAGTCGCCGTTCGGCGTGTAGCTGAAGGTGCCGTCACCGGCCAGGGATACCAGGCCGTTAGTGGCTGCGGCGTTGACGGCGTAGGTGACGACGCCTGAGTAGCTGTCGTTGGTGGACACATCCTCGTTGAGCACCGTGTCCTCGGCCGTACCGAACGCGTCATCCTGGGCATCATCGGCAGCCGTCACGGTAAGGGTCACCGTCTGGGTCTCGACGCCGCCGTTCACGTCCGTGGCATCGTAGGTAAAGGTATCCGTGCCGACGAAGTCGCCGTTCGGCGTGTAGCTGAAGGTACCGTCACCGGCCACAACGGCCAGACCGCTGGTTGCAGGCGATGCAATGGCGTAAGTCACAGCGCCCGCGTAGCTGTCGTTGGTGGACACGTCGTCGTTCAGCACCGTGTCCTCGGGCGTCGAAAACGCGTCGTCCTGGGCGTCGTCCGCCCCACCGACGGTGATCGTCACCGTCTGGGTCTCGACGCCACCGTTCACGTCCGTGGCATCGTAGGTAAAGGTATCCGTGCCTGCGAAGTCGGCGTTCGGCGTGTAGCTGAAGGTGCCGTCGGCAGCCAGGGCTACCGCACCGTTAGCCGCCGTCGCGTTGACCGCGTAGGTCACCGCACCGGTGTACGTGTCGTTGGTGGACACGTCGTCGTTCAGCACCGTGTCCTCCGCCGTGCTGAATGCGTCATCCAGCGCATCGAGAACACCGGCCACGGTAATGGAAACCGTCTGGGTCTCGACGCCGCCGTTCACGTCCGTGGCGTCATAAGTGAAGCTGTCGAAGCCGTTGAAGTCCGCGTTCGGCGTGTAGCTGAAGGTGCCGTCACCGGCCATGACGGCCAGACCGTTGCCTGCAGGCGCTGCAATGGCGTAGGTTACCGCGCCCGTGTAGCTGTCGTTAGTGGAGACGTCCTCGTTGAGCACCGTGTCCTCGGGCGTGCTGAACGCGTCGTCCTGAGCATCGTCGGCCCCACTGACGGTGATCGTCACCGTCTGGGTTTCGACGTCACCGTTCACGTCCGTGGCGTCGTAGGTGAAGCTGTCAGTGCCGACGAAATCGCCGTTCGGCGTGTAGCTGAAGGTGCCGTCGCTGGCAAGAGATACCAGGCCATCAGCGGCTGCAGCGTTGACGGCGTAGGTGACGGCGCCTGTGTAGCTGTCGTTGGTGGACACGTCGTCGTTGAGCACGGTGTCTTCGGGCGTGCTGAAAGCGTCGTCCTGCGCATCGTCCGCGGCGCCGACGGTGATGGTGACCCGCCGGGTTTCCGTATCGCCATTGACGTCCACAGCGTCGTAGTCAAAGCCGTCCGTCCCAACGAAATCGGGGTCCGGAGTGTAGGTAAAAGTCCCGTTGGAATTGAGAGCGAGCACGCCATCGTTGACGTCGTTGTTCACCGTATAGTTGACCGCGCCACTATAGGTATCGTTGGCGGCAACGTCGCCAGCCAGCGGCGTATCTTCGGCGGCCGGGAAAGCATCATCGACGGCGTCGTCGACGGGGTTGAACGTAATGCTCATCGTGAAGATGTCACTGGACGGATCGCCATCCTGCGCCGTGAACACCAGATCCTGATCACCGTTCACATCGCCGTTCGTCGTGAAGCTAATCATCCCGGTCACGGGATCTACCGACGCGGTGACCAACGTTTCAGGCCCCAGGTTGGCGGGCGGATCGACGAACGTGAGCGGGTCTGTACCCGTAAAGATGTCATTGAGATCCCACGGACCAAAAGTGTTGACGTCGGTATCTTCATCCCATGTGAAGCTCTGGGACGATGGAGTGGCGGTTACCACGGCCAGCGCAAGCGGGCTCCAGCACAGGGCAAGGGCAAGAAAAGTTCCTGCGACCTGGGTCTTATTGGGTATGCGATACTTCATTGCTACCTCCTGAAGTCAGAAACTGACTTCAGCCTGTTAATCCAGAATTCGTCCAAAAGTTGTCTGCAGAAGCACCCGAGCGTTGGCGCTGCCACCAATTCCCCGGGCGGTAATGCGGAAGATTTCGATTCGATCCGCCGCATTCGCGGCGTACGGGTCATTGAGCTGATAGGCGTTCTCTTCGCGAATGACAGAAGCCACGTGCTCGATGACGTAGCGCGGGGCCTCGTTGACCCCGTCTACCGCAGTGGCTGCTACCCGGCTCGTGGCGCCGGTCCAGACGTTGTTTTCTTCCCAGCGGTTGACACCACCGATGTCGGCTACCGTCCACAGCCCGTTGCCGCCGGCATCGGTAAAGATAGCGGTGGTGACCACGCCGTCCAGAAACGCTTCCCCATCCCGCAGGGCCGATTCCGCAGCCTGAAACGCCAGCAGGGTGTCATGCTCATTGCGTGCCATGCGGGTTTCCAGCGTGGTGGTCTGCACGGAGGACACGCCGATGATGGTGAGAACCAGCAGCAGCACCAGGGAGATGAACAGCGCGACGCCGCGATTGCGCCCCGGGTTCAGGATGAGGGATTTAAAGGGTCTCATGTTCACACCTCCGGGCTCGCGTTCCGCAGCAGCAGGGTTTTGCTGAAGGTGCGGCTGAGGGGATTGCCGCCGTCCACAGAATCGACGCTGTTCACGGTGACCGACACGCGCAGTGAGACCACCTGGTTGGGATCCGGCACAGCGTCGAACTCGACATATTGGTTGGCGTTGGCGGTGCCATCGTTGAGCGTGGTGTCGACGCCGAACAGCACCTCCAGATCTTCAACGCCCTGCACCAGCTCCACAGGGGCCGCGCTGCCTACCTTCTGCCACAATGCGGAAGGCGGGTTGCCCTGATCATCCTCGCCGAGACCGGGCGCCACGAAGAAGTAGGTAGTTTCCAGGGCGCCTACGTTGGCATCCTGACCGTAGGAACGACCCAGAAAAGACAGGGTAAAAGCGATCAGCCCGGTGGGCGACTCTATCTGATCGGCGTTCTCGTAAAGGTTGCCGCCCGCAGAGGTGGCGTGCAGCAGCGTCGCTTCATCGCCGGCTACGTTCATGCCCGTCACCCGGAACATCGCCGCCTGCTCGCAGTTGCCGACCAGCACGACGTCGTTGACCCCAAATCCCGGGTCGCCGCCGGGCGCGGTCACCACCGGATTACCGGTAGGCTGCAGCACCTGGGTGAGCTGCTGTCCCGGCCGCTGCATGGCACGGAAAACCAGCACGTCGGTGCCCGGCTCGATGGTGGTGGTATCTATGCCGTTACCCGGCAGGTAAACGTTCACGTTGACGCCGCCGGTGGTTCTCGGCAACGTCGACAGCGGCGGGCTCCAGCTGCCATCATCGTTGCCGTTATAGCCCTGCACCATCTGGGTCATGTCGAATTCGGGAATCGCGTTCCAGTTGCCTCGCAGACCGCGGACGATGTTTGCCGTTTCCGGGGCGCAGCCGTAGTACCCGGCGGATCGGGCCGCGCGGGAGATGAATTCCATGGCAAACCGCGCGTTCTCCTGCATGCGCGCCTGACCGTTCAGCACGCGGTAGGTCTGCGAGTTGCCGACGAACAGCTGAACGATGCCGGTAACCACGACCAGTCCAAGCGCCAGCGCGAGCATCAGCTCCACCAGGGAAAAGCCGCCTGAACGGGATTTTCCGGGAACGCGCACGATGATGTCTGTTTTCATGTCCGGCTTCCTCTCAACCCTGGCTGTCGATGACGACGTTCTGCACCTGACCATTGGTCTCGGTCCACTGAACGCTGACCCGGATGGTGCCGGCACCGTCCACAGCCACGGAACCGTCGCCCTGCGGTAGGCCCGGCTGCGCATTCTCCGCGGGGAGAATCCCGCCGGCTCGCATGCCCTGGCAGACGCCGTCGCCGTTGTAGCTGCCCAGCGTGCACTTCCAGCTCGCCTGATCGAATGCAACCATCTGCGCCTCGCTGCAGACGTTGGCGATGCAGTCGGCGGCCGCGGGCGGCCCGTCTCCCACACCAAGGCCGCTGTAGTCGGCACCGGCAGGGGTACCCGCCGGGTTGGCCCGGATGCGGTCCATCATGTCGTATGCCAGCTGCACCGCTTCCGCACGCTGCAGCGAGTCCCGGTTGTTCTGCAGGCTGACCATCTGCAGGGCCGTGACCCCGAGCACGCCGATGCCCATGACCAGCACGGCCACCAGCAGCTCGATGAGCGAAAATCCTCGAGCGATCTTCATACGCTGTGGTATCTGTCGCACCTGCCCTCTCCTCCGTCTCACGGGAAACACACCAGCTCGTTTGCATCAGGCCGGCCAATGGCGCTGATGCGCACTTCCCTTCCGGGATCATCGTCCGCGTCCGCCCCGCACAGCTCCACCCGGGCATCCGCACCCGCCGCAAGCATCAGCATGCCGCGGGAGTTGAAGGACAGCGTCGTGCGGCCGTCCAGCGCCCCGTCACCGTTCAGCGTCGCGTCGTCGAGGGGCGCGAAAGTACGCAGCACCGGCGGATCGCAATCACCGGGATTGCCGGCCACCACGCAGTAACCGCCACCCCACTCATTGTCAGCGGCGGCAGCGGCCGCCTGAACGCTGACCACGCCGCCGAGCCTGGCGGCCTCGCTGCGGGCGTAATTCACGGCCAGCACGAAATCGTTGACCCTGGAGGCCATGGTCCGCTGCGAAACGAAGTCGTTGAATGCCGGCAGCGCAAAGCTGAACAAAACGGCCGCAATGGCCATGGAGACCATCAGCTCTACCACGGTGAATCCTGATTTTGTCGACTTATTTGTCATGCTGTTTTTGCCGCGTTCTATGGCTTTTATCGCAGCTGACAGTCTATGGAAGGGATCGGGGCAGGTAACCCGATTGTCAGCGTGAAGGTATCCCCACCACCGCCGACGGCGACGCCGAAGTTGTAGCGATTCTGGCGCACGGATTCAGGCGTGCAGATGGTGCCGGCCCCGAACGCCACGTCCGCACCGTCGTAGTCGAAGTTGATTGCCGCGTACCGCTCCATGCCCTGGGCGCAGTTCAGCAGATCCGCCTGGGCCTCGGTGCGGAAGGTGCGATCGGTGTACTGGTTGTAGATGGGCAGGGCCACCGCCGCGATGATGGCCAGGATAGCCACCGCAATCATCAGTTCTACCAGCGTGAATCCAGAGTGTCGCATCGGGCTGTCCTGCCTTTTGGCTGTCATTTTCAGTCTGTGTCAGTTTAGGGGCGCCGCCAACGTCATGGCAGAAACCCTCGCATGAACGGTATCAACCGGCGGACGGAGGGTCAGCGGACTACGTCACAGAATCGCCGCCGCCATCGCCCACCGGATCTTCGACCGAATCACCCGCCGGAGCATCCTGCGAGGTCACCTCAACGATAGAAACGTCAAACACGACGCGACGGCCCGCCAGAGGGTGGTTGAAATCCACCTCTACCGTCTGCTCGAACAGTCGCAGAACCAACCCGGGCAGCTCTCCGTCCGGCGCCGCGAACGACACGATCAGCCCGGGCTCCAGGTCGACCCCGGCAAAGCGTTCCCGGCCCAGCACCTGGACGTTCTCGCGCCGATGCTCGCCAAACGCCTGATCGGGCTCCAGCAGTATCTGCGCGTCGTCCCCGGCGCGCATGCCGAACAGCGCGTCTTCAAACCCGGGGAGCAGGCTGCCATCACCCACGTCGAAGGTGGCTGGCCGGCCCCGGCGGGTGGTGTCTATTTCCTCGCCGGTTTCCAGCAGCACGGCAAAATGCAGCTTCACCCGGGACCGCCGGTTGATCCGCTGCCCCGAGCTGGTGGTAATGAGGTCGCTCATGACGATGCCTGTTCCTGGCGCTGTCTCAGATACTCGGCCACGCTGACGAATATCCACAGCGCCGCGCCGATGCTCAGCGCCGCATCAGCTATGTTGAAGGCCGGAAAGTAGTACTGCTGATAGTGCAGCAGAACAAAGTCCACCACGTAACCGTGGATGACACGGTCAATCAGGTTGCCCACCGCACCGCCGACAATGAGACCGTAAACCCAGCCCATGGCCCGTTGGCCTTCCGGCAGGCGACGCAGCTCGTAAACAATGAACGCGACGAAGCCGACCGCGAGGATAATAAAGAACCAGCGTTGCCAGCCGCCCGCCTGACTGAGCAGGGAAAAAGCCGCCCCCTCGTTGTGCCAGCGCACCCAGCTGAAAAAAGGCAGCACGGCCACCTCGTCGCCCAGCTGCAGGGTATGGGTCACGTACCACTTGGTCGCCTGATCCATCACCACCACGAGGCCGCCGAGCCCCAGCCACTTGATCAGATTCATGTGCTGTCAGCTTCGTTGGCGTTGTCTTCGATGGCGTTGTCGAACCACTCCCGGGCCGTGGCGATGTCTTTTTCGATCTGGGTTTTGAGCGCATCCAGACCATCAAAGGTGCGCTCGTCGCGAATCTTCAGCTTGAACTCCACGGTCAGCAGCTGGCCGTAGACATCACCCTCAAAGTCGAACAGGTGGACTTCCAGCAGCGGCTCCTTGCCGTCGACCGTCGGCCGGATGCCAATGTTGGCGATGCCGTGATAAAGACGATCCAGACCGGATACCGTCACCGCGTACACGCCTTCCAGCGCCGCCCGATAGCGCTGCAGCGGAATGTTGGCCGTGGGAACACCCAGCTGTCTGCCCAGCTGCCGGCCATAGATGACATGCCCCATGATGAAGTACGGGTGACCAAGCAGCCGTTCGGCCAGCGGGAAATCTCCGGCGGAAAGCACCTCCCTGATGCGCGAGCTGCTCACCCTCTCGTGATCGAAGGTCAGCGTGCCCATCAGAGAAACGCCAAACCCGCAGCGATCGCCTGCGCTTTTAAGCATGTCGTAGTCGCCGTGGGCGCCTTTGCCAAACCGGAAATCGTCCCCGACCACCACATAGCGTACGCCAAGAAGTCGATCGAGAAGCTCCTCGATCACCCACTCTGCAGGGGTGTTTGCCGTGCGATCGTTGAACGGCAGGCAAAGCACGCGATCCAGCTCCGTCTGCTGCAGCAGGGTGATCTTCTCGCGGAAGCGGGTCAGCCGGGCCGGAACCGCATCGCCGCGGAAGTACTCGCGCGGCGTTGGCTCGAACGTCAGCAGCATGCTGGGCGCGTCCAGCTCATCGCTTTTCGCCACCAGGTGATCGAGCAGCATCTTGTGGCCGTAGTGCACGCCATCAAAATTGCCGATCGTGAGCACGCAGCCGCGATGCCTGGATTTCAGGTTGTGCAGCCCAACGATAACTTCCATTCGATTCACCATAGCCGCGCATTATAAAGGCTTGGACGCGTCTAGACGCGATGCAGAAGCGATTTCGGTCGCTCGCCCAAGACCACGAGCACCAGCAGATATACGCCACTGCCACCGACCACCGCCGCCAGCAGCCAGAATGCCCTGGCCATGGCAGACATCTGCAGCCACTGCATGCCCTCCGGCAGCAGCGCCCAGAGCGCCAGACCCATAGCAAGAGCGGCGACGCTTACCCGTACCCCGGTACGCCGGAGCTGCGGGGTGGGCTGGTAGAGGGCGCGCGCTACGACGCCTCTGAGCAGCAGCATGGCATTCACCCAGGCCGACGCCGAGGTAGCCAATGCCAGGCCGACGTGGCCGAACCACCAGAACAGCGCCAGATTGAGCGCGATGTTGGTCACGACGGCCGCGCACGCGTAGCGAAACGGCGTGGACGTGTCCTGCTGGGCGAAATAGGCCGGGGCAGCCACCTTAACCAGAACCAGAGGCAGCACGCCCACCGCGAAAGCTTGCAGGCTAAGCGCCGCCATCCGGGCATCCAGCGATGTGAGGGCGCCGTGCAAAAAGATGGTGGAGATCAGCGGCAATGCCAGCACGTAAAGGGCTACAGCAGCCGGAATGCCCAGCAGCAGGCCCATTCGCAACCCCCAGCCAGCAGCCGGTCTGAATAGTAGAGCCAGGAAATGCTGCCGGTGGTCAGCGTCGAGGCAAGAATGGTGTCGATGAGCGCGTTGATCTGACCGGCCGAGGCCGCGAAGACCGCGGGCAACAGCAACTTGCCCACCTGGCGGACGCCGGGGTGCGCAAGGCTGACCCGCGGTGTTACCAGCACGCCGAGGCGGAACAGCGACGGAAACTGGAAGGCCAACTGCACGGCGCCGGCGAAGAACACGCCCCAGGCGAGCGCAAAAACCGGCTGCTGGAACAGATCCGCCGCGAACAGCATGGCTGCGATCAGCGACAGATTGAGCAGAACCGGAGTAAAGGCCGGTACCGCGTAGCGATGGAAGCTGTTCAGCAGGGCGCCGGCAAAGGCGGTCAACGAGATGAATGCCAGATACGGGAAGGTGATGCGCACCATGGCCGTGGTCAGCTCGAACTGGGTTGGTTTGTCCCAGAAACCGGGCGCGAAGACGCTGACCAGCGCCGGCGCGAAAACCACGCCCGTCAGCACCACGCCGGTAAGCGCGAGAATGAGGTTGCCCTGCACTGCGGCCACAAAGCCGAGAAAGGATGCCCGCGGCTCGTCACGGTAGCGGGCCAGCACGGGCACGAAAGCCTGGTTGAAAGCGCCCTCGGCAAACAGCCGACGAAAGAAATTGGGGATGCGGAAAGCGACGAAGAACGCGTCCGCAACCAGGCCCGCGCCGAAAAAATAAGACAGCACCATATCCCTGGCGAAGCCGGAGATACGCGACAGCAGCGTCATGCCCGCTACCACGGTGCCTTGCGCAGCGACGTTCTGAGTTGGCGGCTGTTCTGCTGTCACTTCAGATTCGGTTGACATACCCATAACCCGGCGGCATATTACCGCGCCTTCGAAATTGAGACTCCCGGGAGACCGATTTGGCCAACAGCCCACAAGCCCGAAAGCGCGCGCGCCAGTCAGACAAGCGCCGCGGGCACAACGCGAGCCAGCGCTCGATGGTTCGCACCTACATCAAGCGGGTTCAGTCCGCGGTTGCTTCCGGCGACCACGAAGCTGCCAATGCAGCCCTGACCAGCGCCATCCCCGTCATCGATCGGATGGCCGACAAGGGCATCATGCACAAGAACAAGGCCGCCAGACACAAATCCCGCCTGCATTCCGCGGTAAGCGCACTCAAAGCCTCCTAGCACCCTGCTGCCTGGGGCTACTGAACCGCCCGGGGCTACTGAACCGCCCGGGGCTGTTAAACAGTAGCCATCAGCACCAGATTGTCACGATGCACCAGCTCCGGCTCCAGGCTGAAGCCGAGCCGGGCGCGGATCTCGGAGGTGGAGGCGCCCTCGAGCTTTGCCACCTCCGCACTGGAGTAATTGGCAAGACCTTGTGCGATCAGCCGTCCATCGCCCGCCACGCAGCGGACCACGTCCCCGCGGGAAAACCGGCCGCGAACCGCCACCACGCCCACCGGCAGCAGGCTCACCCCTCTGGTCAGCAGCGCCTGCACCGCACCCTCGTCCAGCACGAGGTCTCCCCTGGGCTTGAGATGACCCGCGATCCAGCGCTTGCGCGCGTCCAGCGGCAGTACCGAGGCGGACAACAGGGTACCGACGGCATCGCCACGCAGCACCCGGGTCAGCACGTCGGGCTGACGACCGCCGGCGATGACGGTATGCGCGCCGGACCGAGCCGCGATGCGCGCGGCTTTGAGCTTGGTCACCATGCCGCCCCGACCAAGGTCGCCGACGCCTTCCCCCACCTTCGCATCGAGGCGAGCATCTGAGGCGTCGGCCCAGGAAACGATGGGCGCCTGCGGGTTCAGCGTAGGATCCTGATCGTGAAGGCCATCCGTGTCGGTGAGGATCACCAGCGCTTCAGCCTGCAGCAGATTCGCGACCAGGGCCGCCAGCGTGTCATTGTCGCCGAAGCGTATCTCGTCGGTGGCAACGGTATCGTTTTCGTTGATGACCGGGATCACGCCCAGCTTGAGCAGCTCGGCAAGGGTAGCCCGGGCATTGAGATAGCGCTGCCGGTCGGAAAGATCGTCGTGGGTCAGAAGCACCATCGCCGTATGCCGGCCACGGGCCGAGAACGCGCCCTCGTAGGCCTGCACCAGGCCCATCTGACCCACGGCGGCGGCGGCCTGAAGGCCGTGAACGGTCGCCGGTCGCTGAGCGAGACCCAGACGCTGCACCCCTTCGGCAACGGCACCGGAGGACACCAGCAGCAGCTGCCGGCCTTCCGACATCAGGCCGCTCATCTGCGCGCACCATTCATCGATCCGTGCTCTGGAAAGACCGCTGGTCCTGTCGGTCAGCAGCGCGCTGCCGATCTTGATGACGACGGTTTGCGCGCCGGCCACCTGCCGGCGCATGGCCTGCTCGCGATGCTGGTCATTGCCGACGTCATCATCATCCCCTGAAGCGCCCATTCGCCCATCACTCCCTGACGTAGATCACTTCGACGCCGTCCTCGTCATCCCCTTCGCTGGCGGGGGGCGCTGCGTCCGACTCGGCGGTTTCCGACCCCGCCGAATCCCTCGGGCGCGGGGGCCGTCGGAGCAGAGCGCTGTTCAGCACATCGGCACTGATCCGCGCCTCCAGGGCTGCCTGGCTTTCCGCAAACGCCGGGTCTTCAGCCAACGCCGTCCTTGTCTCCAGAACTTTCGCCATCAGCGCCTGTACCAGCGCATCGAGCCCGGCGCCGGTAACGGCCGAGACGACGAAGACCGGCCGCTCCGGAAAAGCCTCGGCAAAAGCAGCACGGGCTGCTTCCGTCACCGCGTCATCTGCAACATCGCTTTTGGTCAGCACGGTCCAGATGTCCCGCTCGGCCAGGGCGGCGCTGTAGGCGGCAAGCTCGTCTTCTATCAGCCGCGCATTGCTCAGCGGGTCAGACCCGTCGAGGGGCGCCAGCTCTACCAGGTGCAGCAGCAGCCGGCTGCGGGCCAGGTGGCGCAGAAACTGCACGCCCAGGCCGGCACCCTCGGCAGCGCCGGCGATGAGCCCGGGAATGTCCGCCATGACGAAGCTGGCATCGCTGTCGATGCGCACCACGCCCAGGCTGGGAACCAGGGTGGTGAAGGGATAGTCGGCCACTTTGGGACGAGCCGCGGAAACGCTGCTGATAAGGGTGGACTTTCCCGCGTTGGGCAGCCCCAGCAGGCCCACATCGGCCAGCAGCTTCAGCTGCAGCCGCAACTGCCTCACTTCGCCGGGCTCGCCCGGCGTGGTTCTACGCGGCGCCCGATTGACGCTGGATTTGAAGCGGGTATTGCCCAGACCGCGCCGACCACCCCGCGCCACCAGCAGTTCCTGGCCGGCTTCCCTGAGATCACCCAGGGATTCCAGGGTGTCTTCATCGATGACCGACGTCCCCACCGGAACCTTGATCCGCCGGTGATCCCCGGCGGCTCCCGTCTTGTTGCGCCCGCTGCCCTGCTCGCCGTTGGCGGCCCGATACAGCGGTTGAAAACGAAAATCCACCAGGGTATTCAGCGCGGCGTCCGCGACCAGCCATACGTCCCCGCCATCGCCACCGTCGCCACCGTCCGGGCCGCCCTTGGCAATGTACTTCTCGCGTCGAAAGGACAGGCAGCCGTTGCCGCCCCTACCCGCCTCTATGCGAATGCTGGCTTCGTCGATGAACTGCATAAAAAAAGCCCCGCGATGGCGGGGCTTGGATACTCAGGCCGGTGACGCCACCGGCTCGACGGTGACGAACTTGCGGTTTTCCTTGCCCCTGGTCACGAACTTGACGTGACCCTCCGCTTTGGCGAAGAGGGTGTGGTCACGACCGCAACCGACGTTTGGTCCGGGATGATACTTGGTTCCGCGCTGCCGGACGATGATGTTCCCGGCTTTGACATACTGGCCGCCGGACTTCTTCAGACCCAGCCGTTTCGATTCCGAATCGCGGCCGTTGCGCGTAGAGCCGCCTGCTTTCTTATGTGCCACGGATCAATCCTCCTCAGCCGTTGATGCCCGTTATGCGGACCTCGGTGAACCATTGCCGATGCCCCTGACGGCGCATGTAGTTCTGTCGCCGGCGAAACTTGATCACACGGATCTTCTTGCCGCGGTCGTGACTCATTACCTCCGCAGTCACCTTGCCGCCGTCGACGTAAGGTTGGCCCACCGAAACGTTGTCGCCATCTGCCACCAGCAGAACCTTATCGAAGACCACTTCCTGGCCAGGCTCGGCGTCCAGCCTCTCGAGCTTGAGGACCTCACCTTCAGTTACCCGGTGCTGTTTGCCACCGCTCGCAAATACCGCAAACATAACTCGTACTCCTGAACCGACCCAGCCTGTATTACAATGCCGCGTCGACATTCGAAAATTCCCTGCGCTGTCCGCCGTCTTTGTCGGGAAATTCAAGGAAATTTCCTGAATTTCAAGGACTTCAGGGAGGGCCCTCGCGAAAGGCGCGTAATTCTAAGGGCAAAGATTTTCGATTACAACGACTTAACCAGGAACCGGAACGGAATTTCATCATGCCTGGACAGATCGCCATTGCCGCCGAAGCCGTCAGCAAGGAAGCCTCCAGGCAGGGCGTCCTGGCACCGGTCTATGAACTGGTAGCCGAGGACTTCCGGGGTGTCAACGCGCTGATTCCCAGGCAGCTGACCTCTGACGTCGCGCTGGTGGAGGAGATCGGCCAGTACATCGTGGAAAGCGGGGGCAAGCGGCTGCGGCCTCTGCTGGTACTGCTGGGTTCCCGCTGCTGCGATTACGCCGGCGACGATCACATCCGCCTCGCCACCGTCATCGAGTTCCTGCACACGGCAACGTTGCTACACGATGACGTCGTGGACCGCTCCGATCGGCGCCGCGGGCGGGCAACGGCAAACGCCACCTGGGGCAACGCGCCCAGCGTGCTGGTGGGCGATTTTCTGTATTCCCGGGCGTTTCAGCTGATGGTCGAGCTGGACAGCATGGACATCATGGCCATCCTCTCGGATGCCACCAACACCATTGCTCAGGGGGAGGTGCTGCAGCTCGCCAACGTGGGCAACTGCGATCTGACCGAAGCCGAGTACCGCGAGGTCATTCGCTGCAAAACCGCGCTGCTGTTCCAGGCTGCCACGCATACGGCCGGCGTGCTGGCCAGCGATGACAGCAACGAAATCCAGGCCCTCAAGCAGTTCGGGCTGAGCTTCGGCCTCGCTTACCAGCTGATGGACGACTGGCTGGACTACGCCGGCGATGCCGTGGCCATGGGTAAGAACGTGGGTGACGATCTGGCCGAGGGCAAGCTCACCCTGCCACTCATTCGCGCCCTGGCGATGGCCCCGGCCAGCCAGGGGGCCGTCATCCGGACGGCCATCGCCGATCCTGCCGCTGCCCGGCTGGATGAAGTGATTGATGTCGTCCGCTCGTCAGGGGCCCTGGACTACGTTCAGAGCGCCGCCCAGCGGGAATGTCTGAACGCGAAGGCGGCCCTGGCCGCCCTGCCCGACAACGCCTACCGGGACGCCCTGGAGTCTCTGGCCAGCTACGCTCAGGCAAGACTGAGCTGAATGCCCCCCACCCGCCCCTCGACGGCCATCCGCTGGCTTGGTTTGGCCCTGCTTCTCACCGCCAACACGGCTGCAGCGGAGCTGCGCCTGAGCCGCTGCGAGCTGACCGGCAGCCAGAATTCAGGCCGCGTGAGCGCCGACTGCGGCACCCTGCAGGTGGCAGAGAACCCGGATGAGCCCGATGGCAGGCAGCTGGGCCTGTTCGTTGCCCGGATCCCCGCGCTCAGCCCGGAGCCGGCCGCTGATGCCCTGACCATCATCAACGGCGGGCCCGGCGCCTCTTCCGTCAGCCTGTACGTGGACCTGCAGCACGCGTTCGCCAGCGTGCTGCGAGAGCGGGACATCGTTCTGCTGGATCAACGGGGCACCGGGCGATCCGGCGCGCTCGACTGTCCGATGCTCGAATCCGCCGTGGACACCTATGCCGAAGACCTGGTCATGCAGGCGACCCGGCAATGTCTGGAAAGCCTCGACAACGATCCCCGGTACTTTACGACCAGCGTCGCCGTCAAAGATCTCGAGACCCTGAGGCAGGTGCTCGGCTACCGGCAGTGGAACCTCTATGGCGTCTCTTACGGGACCCGCGTTGCCCAGCACTACGTGCGCCGCTATCCGCAATCGGTGCGCACGCTGATCATCGACGGCGTGGTGGCGCCGGAGGCCTTCCTGGGACCGGACATCGCCCTCAACGCCCAGCGCACGCTGGATGCCCTGCTGGACAGATGCAGCGAAGAGTCGGGTTGCGCCAACGCCTTCCCGCAGCTCAACAAGCAGCTGGAAACACTGAGCGTTCAGCTAAAAGAGAACCCGCTGCAGCTGGAACAGGCAGATCCCGCAACCGGCCGGATGGCGCCATTCGAGCTCACCTACCCGCATCTGGCCTCTACGCTGCGGCTGCTGAGCTACGCGCCGGAAACCGCGTCCCTGATACCGCTGATGATCAGCGAGGCTTCCGAGCACAAGAACTTCGTGCCCCTGGCAAGCCAGGCTATGCGCATCGAGAAGCAGGTGTCCGGCGCCATCAGCTTCGGCATGCACAACAGCGTGGTATGCACCGAGGACGTTCCTTTCTACGGAGATCTCACCGACCGGTGGCGCGAGCTCGATGCCACCTATTTGGGGCGCGATCAGGTGCGGGCGCTGCAGACCATCTGCAAAGTCTGGCCAGCGGGGCCGCTGGACGAGGATTTCAAGCAGGCGCTGAATTCCAAGGTTCCCGCGCTGCTGCTTTCAGGCGAATTCGACCCGATCACGCCCCCGGAGTACGCGCACCGGGCCGCCGCCGGATTCGACGACCACCTCGAGCTCATCGCTCGCGGCCAGGGCCATGGGGTCGCCGGTCGAGGCTGCATGCCCCAGGTGATCGGCGATTTCATCACCGCCGGACGCCTCGACGAGCTGGAAACCGGCTGCATCGAGCGGATGCAGCCACAGCCGTTTTTCATCGACCTGCTGGGACCCACCCCGTGATCCGCGCATCGGGGCTCACGAAAAGCTTCGGCGACGTTCGCGCCGTCGCAGATGCAAGCTTCTCCGCCGCAGATGGCCAGATTACCGCGCTGCTGGGGCCCAATGGCGCCGGCAAATCCACGACCCTGCGCATACTCTCCACGGTCCTGAAAGCGGACGCCGGCGAGGCCTGGATAGACGACCACGAAGTCGCCGCAGACCCCATGGCGATCCGCCGCAGCATCGGCGTGCTGCCCCACGCCGCTGGCCTGTATACCAGGCTCACGGCCCGCGAGAACATCGCTTATTTCGGGGCCCTGCACGGCCTGAAGCGGTCGACTTTGAAAGAACGCATGGACGGCCTGATGGAACGTCTCGACATGGGAGAGATCGCCGATCGTCGTGTGGCCGGCTTTTCCCAGGGACAACGCATCAAAGTGGCGCTGGCCAGGGCGCTGATTCACGACCCGGGAAACGTCATGCTCGACGAGCCCACCAACGGGCTCGACGTCATGTCCACGCGGGCGCTGCGCGAGATCATTCTGGGTTTGAAGGCCGAAGGCCGCTGCGTCGTGTTCTCCAGCCACATCATGCAGGAGGTAGCGACTCTGTGTGACGAGATTGTCATCGTGGCTTCCGGCGGCGTGCGTTTCGAGGGCACGCCGCAGAGCCTGAGCGCACACACCGGCCAGGAGAACTTGGAAGAGGCGTTCATCCAGATCGTTCAGGGGGCGGAGCCGTGAGCGGGTTCGCCGTTGTCCTCGCGAAAGAGTGCCGTGACAACATCAGAGACCGACGAACGATCATCTCTTCGTTCTCTCTGGCCATCTTCGGCCCGCTGCTGCTTGTCGGCCTCATCGCCCTGGTGCTGAACACCACCATTGGCGAATCCAGAGAGGGCTTCGCGCTGACGGTGACCGGCGCCGCAAACGCCCCCGGCCTCGTAGCCTACCTGGGCACGCAGAACCTGCAGCTGACGGAAACCGATCTGGACGACCCGAAGCAGGCG
>CAMYJX010000072.1 GCA_947258825.1 uncultured Pseudomonadales bacterium | reverse complement strand
CGTTGAACCGGTTGACGTTGATGCGCAGCGGTACGCCTAGAACCGGGTCGCGGATTACCTGGGAGTTCAGCAGCGCGACACAGGCTGGATCGGCGGTGGGGGCCTGAATATCAGCGAGCACGCAGCCAGCACCGGCCAGCGCGTCGTTCTCGGCCTGAATCAAGTCCTGGCCGGACTCCTGCACGATGCGATCCTCATACTCGGTGTTGTAGTAGTCGACGCTGATCGTCAGATTGTCGAGCGGTGAGATCGTGAAGCCGATGTTGTACGTGGTCGCGTCCTCCGGCTGCAGTTCGGGGTTAGGCGACGCCGTCCAGCCCAGGAAGGTCGCGCCACCGCCGGTGATGGCGTCCGAGGTCTGGTTCAGCGAGGTGTCGGAGACGTTCTGCTGAAACAGCGTCGGCGCCCGGAACGAGGTACCCCAGGTACCGCGCAGCGCAAGCCACTCACCGCGCTGGAACAACAGCCCAAACTTCGGGTCCGTGGAGTCGAACCCCGAAGTGTAGTCCTCGTAGCGGACCGCGAGCTGGGCTTCAAGGGAGCCGACGTCGTTGTCGAAAACCGGCACCAGCACCTCGGCAAAGTAGGCGTCCACGTCGCGGCTGGCGTTGGAATCGAAATCACCAATCAGGAACACCAGGTCCTTGGCGTTGGCGTCGTCGGAATTGTCCTGTTTGCGTTTTTCTTCCCGGCGCTGGTAGCCGACGGCCATGCCGACGGTGCCGGCAGGCAGGTCGAAAAGATCACCCGTGAAGATCAGATCCCACACGTTCAGCTCGGAGCGGTAATCGGTGGGATTGACAGAGTCAACGTACGCCAGCACATCCGGCGTGTTGTACTGGGCATCGCCCGGCGAGGCTGACAGCGCGTTGGCAAACGGGTTGTAGTACAGGCAGTCGCCGACGCCCGCGGTACCGTTCAGCACGTCACACGACCGGCCACCGAATCCTGCCAGCGCCAGGTTCAGCCGCGACAACGACTGATCACCGGCAGTCGTGTTGAGATCGTTGCGAGAGCGGGTGTAAGAGGCGTCGTAGGTCCAGTTGCTGAAGCCCATGGACCCGCTGCCAGCCAGCACGTAGCGGAACGTTTCGTGGTCTGCCGTGTTGAGCACACGGCCGCTTCCGGGCGCGCCCAGACCATCGCCGAATACCCGAAAGCGTCCCACCACGGGTACCCCCCAGGGGTTGCCGGGATGATCACCGCCAATCACGGGGAAAGACAGGTTCGGGAAGGACGGCGAGTAGCCACCCTGAATGTCGAGCTTGGTATAACCGAACTCGCCGCGCAGCGCCAGGTAATCGCTGACGTCGTGCTCCATCACGGTGTAGAACTGGGTGCGAGTCTCTTCCGGCACCAGGCTGTAGCTGGGACCGAAGTCGAACAGGCAAAGGCCAGAGGCACCGCCCAGCGGCAGAATGCCCGTGCCGTGCCCGTGCCGGTGGCGTCCAGACAGTTCGGATCCGGGGTGAAGCCGGGCGGGGGGGCTGCCGGAGGACTGCCTGCGACCGGCGCCCCGAGCACCACGTAGGACCCCGGGTTGCCGAAGGTCGAGGTCGTCTTGCGCGGCAGGTCCCGTTCCAGCAGCTGCAGCTCGTCGCGCTTGAAGTAGCTGAAACCCGCGACGATGCTGCTCTGCTCGTTGCCGGTGCCGAAAAGTAACGAGATCTCCTGATCGTCGTGGCCGTCGTTGTCCTCGGTGGCCTGATAATCGGCGCGGATTTCGATGCCCTCGAAGTTGTCGCGGGTCTTGTAGTTGGCCACCCCGGCCACGGCGTCGGAGCCGTAGAGGGCGGCTGCGCCGTCCTTAAGGATCTCGATGTTCTGCAACATGATCATCGGCATCAGCGAGTTGATGTCGACGAAGGTGTCACCGCCGTTGGCAGTCGCGCTCGAGACGGTCTGACGGCGGCCGTTGATCAGCACCAGCGTGGAGCCGAGGCCCAGCCCGCGCAGATTGATGTTTGCTGTTCCCGGCGTGCCGCCTTGCGTCAGAGCGTCCGCCTGGTTCTCGGAGCCCGTGTTGCTGGGCAGCCAGCGCATCAGTTCCTGGCCGGTCAGAATGCCGGTAGCATTGATTTCTTCGCGACCCATGTTGGTGATGGGCGAAATACTGTCCTCCTGGCTGAGGCGCTTGATGTAAGAGCCCGTTACCACGACTTCCTCTATTCGCGTCTCCTCCGCGACAGCTGTGGTGGTAAACGCCAATGCCAGAACGCCACTGAACGTGGCCGTAGTCCATTTACGTAGCATCATTAGGAACCCCCCTAGATTTTGAGGCGCCCACTCCCCGTGAGACACCACCTTATCAAAGCATGATCTTCTGCTTGTGTGGTTTCAATATCTTCGCCGCAAAAACGGCTGTCAACAGATTGAAACGAACCAGAAACATTTCTGCAACCAATTGATCTCCAACGCAAATATCGTGATCTCTGGGTGGCCGAAACCGTATGCCGAGGTCGCCGAATTAGCTTTGATATGCGGCAGATGACGCTTTCATCGAGCGACCCTGCATTCGCATGGTGGCTACCAGTTGTGCCGGTTCGTTATACGCGTGTGTTTCATACCAGACGTATTCCGTTCGCGGGCTTTGCCCCACACAAATCACTTCACTGGTGAGCCGATAATTACGATTCAGCAGAAACGGCCCGTGGGTATAGCCAATCTCGATAGCGCCAAACAACCCGACCGAACCTTCGATGTAGGGCTCCAGCGCCCTGATCGGATTTCCCCAGAGGTACTGGATGATGGCAGAGGGCGCGGCGACCACGTCGCCCCATGGCGAGGCATCGCGATACCAGGACATGGGGTCGCTGATCAGTCCTCGATCATAGCTTTCATGCTGCTTATTCGGTGAAGCGTAAACTTCGTATTCGCCGAGAGACATCCCCGGATGCACGCGATTGAGGATACGCAGCTCCGCGGGATCACAGGGCCGCAGATCTTTGCGGCGCAGTTCCGAGCGACTATGATCACCTAACGCTGCCGTACCCACGCACACCAGCATGCCGTCTTCACGCTCCATCCACACCTTGGTCTGGTTTGCGCCAGGCGCCGGAGGCTCCGCAAAAACCTGGACCTTTTCCCCATCGACCGTGGCGTTTTTGAAGCTCAACGACAAATTGCCGGATTCAAACCAGCGCTCACCAAATACCCGAACCAGCACCGGTGGAAACTGATTCATGTGTACGTCGCCGGCGACGGTGCCCCCTCGGAACCCCAGCTGCTCGGCAGTGCGATCATCATGAATGCTGCCCGCGCCGTCATCCGCAGACCAGTTTCGGCCGGCCCATAGCGGCCCTTGTATCGGTCCCATCAAGCGGGTCATTGCCAGCTCCTGACGTGTGAAGTTTTCACCCGACCAACTCAGGCCCTGGATGCCTCTCAGTCGCATCTGCAATTCCAGCTGAGTCTTGACGTACTCCGCTTCAACGTATTTAAAAACGGATGTGGTTGCGCCTGGAGTATTTGCTTCTGATTCCTCGACCGAGCGTTGCTGGGTCAACACTAAGGTCCGTATCTGCATCTCGTTATCGATGATGTCCCGCCGCAGAGCTGCATCTTCTATGCGCTGTCCCCCGCAATAGTGCTTGGCGAGGTCGGGCAATGGCAGTTCGGGCTGAATCCGTTCCAGTGGCCCCGCTGTGGCCGCACTGGCCAGTGCGGCCAGACCTAATCGTTCGTGCTGGAGCAAACGCTTGGCGACCGTCCAGCCTTTATTCATTTGGTAGCCCAGGTCTTGCTTCAACACCTTTACGTCGTCAAAAAAGACCTGGCAAAACGGCGAGTGGCCGTTGATGAGCTCGATGGGTTTGACCGTAATGCCGGGCTCATCCATGGAAAACAGCACAAAGCTGATGCCTTCATGTTTCGGCACATCGCGATCCGTTCGCACCAGGCAGAAAATCCACTCAGCATGCTGCGCGCCGGATGTCCATATTTTGCTGCCACTAACCAGATAGAAGTCGCCTTTGTCTTCAGCCTGGGTCTGCAGGCTGGCCAGATCGGAACCTGCGCCCGGCTCACTGAAGCCCTGACACCAGGCCACCTCACCGCGTGCTTCCCTGGGCAAGTGGCGCTGCTTCTGATCCTCACTGCCGTACTCCAGCAAGGTGGGCACCGTCCAACCTTTGTCGGCCATCCGCTCCAACCAGAGATACGCATCCGGGTTGCTACTGCGGCGTTTGCTGCCGCCGTTAACCTCCTCACCCGGCACCATTCTGGCTCGCATTGACGGTGGGCAATTGACTTCAAGCCAGGCCCTGGTTTCAGCGCGAAGAACGGCGAGATCAACCATACCGAAGCCGGCTGGTCGGATAGTTCCATAGTTACGTTACCCTGCTCAACGTTCAAGGCCTGGGTCGCCTATCAAGCCGCGGGCGCTTGCCGAATTGCACTCGACACGCATTTGCAACATGCTGAACAGTTCAGGATGAACCGTTCCGGGCGAACCTTTTCACGCGAAAAGGTAAATAGGCGCAGAGGTAGAAAAATGTCCAAAGCAGAACTCATCGAGATGGCAAAGCACAGTCTTTCCCATGCCAAAGCAGGGACCATTGATCAGGAGCCGGACGTGCTGAAAGTACCGGCCAGCAACTATTTCGATCCGGAGCGCTGGCAGCTGGAGATGGACCGCATCTTCAAGCGGGTACCTCTGATGCTGGCCATGACCTGCGAGATACCCGCGCCGGGTGACTACAAGGCTATGGAAGCGGTGGGCGTCCCGGTGCTGATCACCCGAGGCCAGGATGGCGAGGTGGGCGCGTTCGTGAACATGTGCAGCCATCGTGGCTCCGTGATCATGGACGAAGGAACGGGCAACACTCACCGATTCACCTGCCCCTACCATGCCTGGTCCTACGACCAGCAGGGCGCCCTCATCGGCGTGTTCGCTCCCAAGGATTTTGGCGATATAGATCGCAGCAGCTACGGATTGAAATCGCTGCCGGTCGCGGAACGGGCCGGCATGATCTGGGTGACCCTGGACCCCAAGTCGCAGCTGGATATCGACGTATTTCTATCCGGCTACGATTCGCTGCTGAACCAGTTCGGCTTCGCGGACTGGCACCTTTTCGAGCAACGGACCGTGGCTGGACCCAACTGGAAAATTGCCTACGACGGGTACATGGATCTCTATCACCTGCCCATTCTGCATAAGGAAACCTTCGGCCCACAGATGCCCAGTCAGGCCCTGTACTACGCCTGGGGGCCGCACCAGCGGGTCAGCTCGCCGGACCCGAGGCTGGCGCTGCTGGCAGAGCAGCCGGCAGAAGAATGGTCGGACGACGTGCTGCTGGGTGGCGTATGGACGATCTTTCCCCACATCTCCATCGCCACGTTCGAGGGTGGGGGGCGTTCGGTGATGCTTTCCCAACTTTTCCCGGGGGCCACCCCCCAGGAATCGTTCACGGTGCAGAACTACCTCATGGCCCGGGCGCCCGATGAAGCCCAGGCGCAGGAAGCACGCGGGCAGTTCGATCTGCTGAAGTACGTGGTTGAAGAAGAGGACTACGCCACCGGCATCAAGCAGCAGCAAGCGCTGATGACCGGTACCCGCGACCACGTACTTTTCGGCCGCAACGAGGGCGGTGGACATCGTTTTCACCGCTGGCTAGACCGGATCATCGAAACCGACGATGCCGACCTCACTGAGCTTTTTGCTTCTGCGGCACCGAACGCGGCGCATTCTGCAGGCTGACGACCGCGGCGCCGATGCCGCTTACAGGCAACCTCAGGGTCAGGGTCTACACTTTTACCAAGATCAGTCGCTTGAATGAACCTGGTGAAAAATGCAGCGCTCCTGGCCGGATGCCTGGCGATCACTCTAGCCGGCGCCGGATGCAGTGATGACAGATTACCCAGCGCCAGCTTCGACCTGGCAGCTCAGGGTGTGTATACGGCTGCGCTTTCGGAAGACTCCGAGCTGACCCTGATCGGATCCCTGAATCACGGCGGCAGCCTCTGGCGCAACAGTGGCAACGAACGCCTGTTCAACTGGAACCATAAACAGGGTGAGTTTTCCCAGCTGGTGGCGGCAAACTTCTCAGCGGAAGGCACCCGTGCGGTTACCGCCGACCCGCGCACGCTGGTGGTTTGGGACACGGCAAGCGGCGCAGCCCTCGCCTTCTGGACGACGCCCTCCGCCGCCCTGGACGTTGCCCTGGGCCCGGGTGGCGACCTGGTGCTGATGGGCCTGGAAGATCACAGCGCCGTGCTTTTCAACGCAGGAACCGGCAATCACGTGCACACGCTCCTCCACGAGGGCGTGGTAGGCAGCGTTGCCATCAGCGCCGACGGACGCTGGGCGGCGACCGGCAGCGATGATGAAACCGCAGTGCTGTGGGACCTCTCAACCGGAGAGCCAGTGCACAGGCTGGCACACGACAACCCCGTAAGGGTCGTGGCGCTTTCCCCAAGCGGAAGAATGATTTTCACCGCCAGTCAGTCCCGCGCGGTGACCATCTGGAATGGAGCGGACGGAACGCCCCTGCACAGGCTGTCGAAAACCAATACCGGCATTACCAGCGCGCGCTTCTCAAAGGACGAGCGCCACCTGATGCTCGGCTACGTGAACCGCAACATCGAGTTGTGGGACGCGGTAAACGGCAGGCTGCTCGAAAGCTGGGACGCCAAAGCACGCAACCCCTGGCATCCGACAGGCGCGGCCATTCGAGCCGTCGGATTTTCCAGCTCCCCCGACCGGTTCTACGCCCTCGCCGGTGACGGCAGGCTGCTGGAATTCCGTCGATCCTGAGTCGTTTCCAGCGACTCACTAACTTAATGCTGGTTACAATTAGTTACTTCTAAGCCTATGTTTGGCCGATATTTTATTTGGAAGCCCTAGTCAATACCGGAATCAGGGTGTAGAGTTATCCACAGGCCAGTATCTCTAAGACCAAAACAATAGACCTGGACCAATCCAGGCAGCAGGCGGCCGATGCCGATGAACCTAAGGTCGCGGCAAGCAGACGCCGGAAATGACCAAGCGTTTTCGTTCAGGCCCTGATTTCTAGATTTTCGTACCGGGCCCTGCGTAAAGGATTTTGCGCAAAACGAGACGGAGTAGCTGGCACAGGGACGGGGAGTAGCTAAACTTTCTCATAGAAAGAAGGTAAAGCTGCTTTCTCCAAGGACACTGAGCAACCGGCAAGCCGGCTGCTCACCAGAAAGGGCTGGGACTCATGAATCCACATGCACGCAGGATTCTCATCATCAACGGCAAAGGCGGCTGTGGTAAGACCACCATAGCTACCAATCTGGCCGTCGCTTACGCAAATGCAGACCACACGGTGGCTCTGATGGACAACGATCCTCAAGGGTCGAGTACCTACTGGGCTGAACAAAGAGCGGCCGGCCTGCCGTCGGTGAATCTGATACCTGCAAACCGGCGAACCAGCATGTATCAGACCCAGGTCTTCCAGAATCGACTGCCACCCGGCGTAGACCGGATCATCATCGACGGTCACTCCAACGCCAGAGACCGAGACCTTGAGCTGCTGCTCAAGCAGACTGACGTCATCCTCATACCCATGCAGCCCTCTTCGATAGATATTCAGGCAGGCAGCCGGTTCATTACCGAGCTGCTGACCCATCGCGTTTACCGGTCGGCGCCAAGGCCCGTCGGCGTGATCGCCAACCGGGTTCAGCCGAACACCCAGACTCATGCCAAGCTGAAGCACTTTCTGGCCTGTCTGGATGTTCCCACCGTGGCCACCTTCCGGGACAGCCCTGTCTACATGGAGGCGGCCGAGCTGGGCAAGGGCATAGTGGACATGATCGATTCCCGCGCGGCACGCAAGGAAACGCCAGCCTGGTGGGATCTGATGCGATGGATCGACGCTCAGCCGAAAACCGGCGGGATCACCGCTCAGGAACTCAGAAGTCTGCCACGTTCCGCAGAACGTCGCCACCAGACCGATCGTTCGCTAACCGCTTGAAACTGATTTTTCGCCAGGTGCAATAAGCCACGGCGACCCAAACGATCATTCGGTCGCGATTGCCGCGAACCCTTTATGCTTCAAGCCGTAGACATCACACTTAACCGTGGCGATCAGACCTTGTTTGCAGACCTGTCCTGCACGATTCACGCGGGCCAGAAAGTCGGGCTGGTAGGGCGGAACGGCGCTGGCAAGTCGAGCTTTTTCCAGCTCTTGCTGGGAGAACTGTCACCAGATAACGGCGATATCAGCGTACCCACTGGCTGGCAAGTTTCTCACATGGCCCAGCAAGTGGCGGCAACCAATCGGGCGGCCGTCGATTACGTGCTTGATGGCCACAGGGCGCTGCGGAACATCGAGGCGCAGATAAGAGCAGCCGAGCAGGAAAACGATCCCATGCGATTGGCAACCCTGCACGCCACCTTCGCCGACCTGGACGGCTACGAAGCCAAGTCGAAGGCGGCTGAGATTCTGCACGGGCTGGGCTTTACCAACCAGGACCTGGAGAAACCGTTCAGCGCGTTTTCCGGCGGCTGGCGCATCCGCCTGAACCTTGCGAGGGCGCTCATGTGCCCGTCCGACCTGCTGCTGCTGGACGAGCCCACGAACCACCTCGACCTGGACGCCACCCTGTGGCTGGAAGGCTGGCTGAATCAGTTTCAGGGCACGCTGCTGATCATTTCCCACGACCGGGAATTTCTCGATGGCGTGACAGACCACATCATTCACCTCCATCACGGTCAGGCTGACACCTATCGCGGCAATTACTCCGCCTTCGAGGATGCGCGAGCGGCTGCGATGTCCCAACAGCAGGCAACATTTCAGCGCCAACAGGCCGAAATACGCCACATGGAAAGCTTCATCGAGCGATTCCGCGCCAAAGCCAGCAAGGCGCGGCAGGCGCAGAGCCGCCTGAAGGCCCTGGACCGGATGCGGGCCGTCGCGCCCGCGCACTCAGACTCACCCTACCACGCCGCCTTCATCAGCCCGCGTAAAATGTCCCACCCGCTGCTGAGCCTCCGCGATCTCGCTGTGGGCTACCCGGGGCACAGGGTGCTGTCGGGAATCAACCAGAGCCTGCTGCCTGGCGCTCGAATCGGCGTGCTGGGGGCAAACGGCGCCGGCAAGACTACGCTGCTGAAGTGCCTGACAGGCGAGCTCCCGCCGCTGGAGGGGGAACTGATCCGGGGCGAACACTCGGAAATCGGCTACTTCGCTCAACACCAGTTGGAGACGCTGAACGCTGACGCGTCTCCACTAAAGACGCTCGCGGATACCGCGCCCGAGTCCACTGAACAATGGCGCAGAGACTATCTGGGCACCTGGGGATTTTCCGGAGAGCTGGCAAAGCGGCCGTGCCGCGCGTTATCGGGAGGCGAAAAAGCGCGGCTCGCGCTGGCACTCATAGCCTGTCGGGGGCCCGGGATTCTGATTCTCGACGAACCGACAAACCACCTGGACCTGGACATGCGGGAGGCGCTTGCTCTCGCTCTGCAGGACTATGAGGGGGCGTTGCTGCTGGTGTCCCACGACAGAAGCCTGCTCAAGCGCACCGTCGATGAATTCTGGCTGGTGGAGAGCGGACACCTGACCCCCTACGACGGCGACCTGGAAACCTATACGGCCACCAGGACCGGCGAGCATTCCAGGAAAAACACCAGGCACGATCGGCGAGCGGAGAGACGGGCCACCGCGGAGCAGCGCGAGCGCGAACGGCCGTTACGCGCCCGGGTCAAGATTTTGGAGGCCGAAGTCAACGCGCTGTCGGGGGAGCTCAAAGCGGCAGAAGCCCGGCTGGCGGACCCCCAGATCTATCAGGCCATGGCCCCCGGGGAGCTGGATCAGACGCTTGCCAGCTGCGGCAAGCTCCGGAAGCGCCTGCATGATGCAGAGGAATCCTGGATTCAGGCCGCAGAGGAGCTGGAAACGCTGCTGGACCCTCAGCCGGCGGACGCCGGACGGTCATAGATGGACGGTTTATCCTGCTGCTCTTCCGTTATCCGCCGACCCAGGGCCATATAGGTAGGAATGTCTTCGTCAGCCGGCATCCGCATCTCCACTTTGCGCGCCAGCGCCGCTTCGATGTAGGGGGCGAGTTCTTCCTGTTTGCGTCGCTCGCGTTCCGCCTCCCGCGCCTTGAACTCCGGCATGACCTCCGCGGCAAACAGCTCCAGCGATTCACAGATATGCTCATGCCTGTTCATACCTGCCTGCTGAATGAAGGTTACCTGGTCGACCCCGCAGCGCTCGAATTTTTTCAGATGCGCGCGAAGGTCATCGGGGGTGCCGATCCCTCCGCGGGCCGCGGTTAGCGCCTGGGTGAAATCGGTTATCTCCTGGTCCAACTGCGGTTTGCGCACGCTCTGAAACTCTCCCCACAGATCGGTTCGACCGGGCTTATGCTCGCCGAATCCGTAAAGACTTCCGAGCGCATAACTGAAGAACTCGAACCCTTCAAGGCCCCTTTGAACGGCCGTCTGCCGGTCGTTATGACAAGAGAAGCTGGAGACCATGCAGATATTGGCATTGACGGCATGGCCGATGGGCACGCAAGCCTCGCTCTTGATGATGCTGTAGTACTCGTCTACCCACGATTGCGCTTCTGTCGGGTCAACGAAGGCGAAAGTCAGGGCACCGATGCCCAGTCGGGCCGCCATGCGAATGGTTTCACGCTGCGAGCAGGCGACCCAGACCGGCGGGTGGGGGCGCTGCGCCGGCTTGGGGACGACGTTGCGGCAGGGCATCTCGAAGAACTGGCCCTTGTAACCAGGATAAGGATCCATGGCAAGCATGTTGCAGATCTGCTCGGTTGCCTCGAGAAACATCTTGCGCTTCTCGGCCACCGGAATCTGGAATCCGCCCAATTCCAGTTCAGCCGAAGACTCCCCGGTACCGAATTCCACACGGCCGTTGGACACCAGGTCCAGGGTGGCAATCACCTCGGCGGTACGCGCAGGGTGATTGTACTGGGGAATGACCTGACGGATGCCCTGCCCGAGCCTGATGTTCTCAGTCCGCTGGGAGCAGGCGGCGAGGAAGACTTCCGGCGCCGATGAGTGTGAATACTCCTCGAGAAAATGGTGCTCCACCTCCCAGGCATAATCGATTCCCAGGCGATCCGCCAGCTCTACCTGGTCCAGGGCCTCGTTGAACAGACGCTGCTCCGCACCCTCCGTCCAGGGTCGCGGCAGCTGATGCTCATAAAATATCCCGAATTTCATACGAATCCCCCCAGTTTTCCCAAGGACTCAAAGCCTCAAGATTGTGCGCGCTCGGGAATACAGGCACAAGATCCACGCCCAAATAGTGGTCGGTCGAACGTTCGTTCTGCTAATATTGCGCCATGCCTAAGCCGAGCAAAGAAAGAGACACAGCCCGCTCTATCCTCATCGAACAGCTGACGGCCGTGTTCCAGCAGCAGGGGTATGAAGGCGCGACCCTTGCCAAGCTGGCAGCCGCAAGCGGCCTGGGCAAGGCGAGCCTGTATCACCATTTTCCCGGCGGCAAAGATGAAATAGCGCGGGTCCTCATGCGCAAGGCAATCGCCGACCTGCAGCGACTGGCATTCTCCCGGCTCCAAGCACCCGGATTATCCAGGGATCGACTCGGCGCTCTGCTGGACGGGTTCTGCGAGTACGTGGACCAGGGACGGGGCCACTGCCTGCTCGCAGTCCTAGCTCAAGGCGGCGCGCGCCCCTACTACGGGACTGAAATCGAGGCCCAGTTTCGGGATTGGCTGCAGATGGTGGCCGAGGTGTTCGAAGAAAGGGGCGAGAAGCCCAAGCGAGCAAAACGCTCAGCGGACCACTTCGTAGAGCAGATCTACGGCGCCCTTATCATGAGCAAAATTATTGACCAACCCGGCCACTTTCGACGGGCGATGAAACGTTTGCGCAAGACGCTTTAAAACCGGCGACGCATGTTCCTGGCCGTCTGCCCAAAGATCGTGACCAGCGAGGGCGCAGCCACTTCCCGCAGGCTCAGCGCAGCAGGCCGTGCAGCCCCCCGACCAGGCGCAGCAGCGCTTCCGGCGCGTGCTTGCGACGCCACGCGCCCGCCGTCAGCTTGGCGGCTTCGCTGCGGGTGGGGTAGATGTGGATCGTGGCCATGAGTTTTTTCAGACCCAGGCCGTGGGTCATGGCCAGAATGAACTCACCGATGAGCTCGCCGGCCTGACTACAGGGCGTTCACCGCCGCATACCAGGCCTGATGCGCTGCCATGTGCGTGAACTGATAGGGCCCCACGAGATCGCCACAACCAAACACGTTGGGTACCGAGCTGCGCAGATACTCGTCAACGACCAGGGTGCCGGATGGGCCCACCTCGATGCCCAGGTTTTCCAGACCAAGCCCACTGGTATCCGGTCGCCGGCCGAGGGCAACAAGCACCCGGTCGAACGGGATGCTGACAGGACCGGAAGCTGTTTCAGCGACAAGCGTGCCGGACCCATCAGGGCCGCCGCCTTCCGTCGGTTCGCAGCGGGTTGCCCGGTGCCCGAGCCGCACGTCCATGCCCTCGCGCTCAAAAACTGCCGTCATGTGCTCGGATACTTCGGGGTCTTCCCGAGGCAGCAGGCGTTCCTCCATATCGATGAGAGTGACCCGCGAACCCAGGCGCGCAAAGCTTTGCGCCAGCTCGCAACCGATGGGCCCACCACCGAGAACCAGCAACCGTTCGGGTAAGGTCTGAAGATCCCAGAGGTTGTCCGAGGTCAGTGGCTGAACATCGGCCAGACCGGGAATGGGCGGAACCACGGGCACGGCCCCTGTGGCCAGCACCAGGCTGCGGGTGCTGAGCACCTGATCACCCACGGCGACGTGATGTGGATCCTGCACCCTTGCGTCCCCGACGACGCAATTGACCCCCAGCTCTGTATAGCGGGCAACGGAATCCTTGGGCTCGATGGCCGCGACTGCCGCTTTCACCCGCGCCATCACCGCAGCGAAATCCACCGTTGGTTCAACAGCGGCCATGCCATAGTCGTCGGCCGTACGCAGAGTGTGCGCCACCTTGGCGGACTGAATGAGCGTCTTGCTGGGAACGCAGCCGGTATTGAGACAGTCGCCCCCCATGGCCCCCCTCTCCACCAGGGTGACCCGGGCGCGTACGATGGCCGCGATGTAGGCCGAAATCAGGCCCGCAGAGCCGGCGCCGATGACGATCAGATTGTTGTCGAAGCGCGGCAAATTCAGGCCTCCTTGCTGCTACCGGATCGCCATTGGCGCAGCCATCCGGTGGTTTTTCGGGCAATCAGTGGGAACAGTCCGAGCAGGCTCAAGGCAGCTATGAGGCCGGGGCTGAGCACATCACCCGGGCTGCTGACAGCAGCCAGCTGCGTACCGGCAAAAACGAAGACCACGGTCCCTGCCAGCATGCCTACCTGACTCACCCAATAGAACTGCCAGGCAGATACCGGGGTCAGACCCATCACCAGGTTTATGACAAAAAAGGGGAACAGCGGCACCATGCGAAGGCTGAACAGATAGAACGCGCCGTCCTGCTCCAACCCACGATTTATGGATCTGAGCTGGCTACCGAACTTGCCCTGCACCCAGTCCCGCAGCAGCACCCGGGAAACCAGCATTGCCAGGGTGGCGCCCAGGGAGCTGGCAAATGAAACCACCAGCAGCCCCCAGAGCAAACCAAAAATAGCGCCGCCAGCCAGGGTCATGATGGCTGCACCTGGCAGCGAAAGCGCGGTCACCAGCACGTAGATGAAGAAAAACAGGGCGCTGGACAGCAATGGCCGCTCATGAACCGCGGCAACGGCACCGTCGCGAATCTCATTGAGATAATCGAGATTGAAGAATCTGCCGAGATCCAGCAGAAAGAACGCGGCGATCAGCATCAACATCACCGCCAGCAATACCCACCTGCCGTAACCCGGTTTACTGGCGCTGTCGTTCATATCCCCTGCTCGTAAGGTACGCTTGCTCGTCAACACGGCATAACTTCGCACACTTTCTGCCAGGCGGCTAAACCTTTCATCACCTGAGCAGAATCCCGGCGGCGAGAGGATCGCTGCGATAAGTGACTCATCTGAGTGACGCACCCGACGAGAGGCTGCAAAATGGCCGCATACAAGCAAGAACTTAGGACAAGCACCATGGCCCGGAGTTTCCCAAGGACACGTTTGCGGCGCAATCGAGCCAACGATTTCGCCCGCCGACTGGTGAGAGAAAATGTCCTTACCGCCGACGATCTGATCTACCCCATGTTCGTAATCGAGGGAAACGCCGAGCGTGTGCCCGTCGAGTCCATGCCCGGAATAGAGCGTCTTTCCATAGACGAGCTGATCAGGGACGCGGAGAGAGCCGCGGCCCTGGGCATCCCGGCGGTCGCCCTGTTTCCAAACGTCGACAACAGCCTGCGAACGGCCGGTGGCGAAGAGGCCTGGAATCCCGAAGGGTTGATCCCGCGGGCCGTTACGGCGCTCAAAAAACAGCTGCCGGACCTGGGCATCATCACGGACGCGGCGCTCGATCCCTACACCAGCCACGGGCAGGACGGCATCGTCGACGACGGCGGTTACGTGCTCAACGACGTGACTGTGGAGGCGCTGCGACGACAGGCATTGGTATGTGCGGAGGCCGGCGCGGACGTTATCGCCCCATCCGACATGATGGACGGTCGAATCGGAGCAATCCGCGACGCCCTGGAAGATGCGGGCCGCATCAACACCCAGATAATGGCCTATTCAGCCAAGTTCGCTTCAGCCTACTACGGCCCGTTCCGAGACGCCGTCGGCTCCAGCGGCACCCTGGCGGGAGGCAGCAAAGCCACCTACCAGATGGACCCGGCAAATGGCGACGAGGCGCTCCAGGAGGTCTCCCTTGACCTGCGGGAGGGCGCGGACATGGTCATGGTCAAACCGGGCATGCCCTATCTGGACATCGTACGACGGGTGAAGGACAGCTTCGGCGTTCCCACCTTCGCGTATCAGGTCAGCGGCGAGTACGCCATGCATATGGCGGCCATCGAAAAAGGCTGGCTGAGTGAATCGGTGATGCTGGAATCGCTGCTCAGCTTCAAACGCTCCGGCGCGGACGGGATTCTCAGCTACTTCGCCTTGAGAGCCGCCACGGCGCTGGCAGAGGCCTGAACCGCGTTCAGCGCCGGGCCACAGCTCAGCTCGGGTCAGAATTCCAGCGCTACACCTGCGGAAGCCAGCTGCCCCTTCTCCACCTCCAGCTCCCGCAGGGATAGCGGATGCGCCGCGAGCCAGCCTTCAGGAAAGGACAGCCTGAGCCTGTTCCCCTCAACGCTGGCGGTCAGGGCGGCGGCGTCGTCATCGCTGTGGCTGCGCTCGAGAATGGCGGAGAGGCGCAACAGCGCCAGCAGACGCGTCAGCTGGCGGGCCGTCGCAGGCTCGAAAGCGCCGAAAGCCAGCCCCGGGAAGCTGCGTCTGTGACCTCGCACCAGCAGCGCAAGCTGTCGCTGCTCCAGATGCGAGAAACCGCGCATCTGGGAGTACCGCACCAGATAGGCACCGTGTCGATGGTAGTGTCGCGCCCCGACGGTCATCCCCAGCTCATGTAGATCCGCCGCCCACCGCAGCAGGTCTCTCCAGCGAGCTGGATCCGGCCACCAGGGCTGCGTATGGTCAAAAAGCCGAAGCGCCGTGCGCCCGACCCGCTTTGCCTGAGCCAGATCTATGCCATAGCGGCGCTGCAGCAAGTGCACAGTATTTTTGCGCAGGTCTTCTTCAGGGTCTGCCGGGCTCAGGTCATCCACCAGCAGGCCGCGCTGCAGCGACGCATCGACATAGCTGACGGACGACAGATTCAACACGTCGAAAAGCGCGGCGACGATGGCCACTCCGGCGGGGAAGATGTCCAGCCGCTCCGGAGCCAGGCCGGGCAAACCGGCGTCGACCAGCCAGCGCCCCTGAGTGATGGCTCGCACCAGCTCGTCCACACCCTCTCGAGTAATGGATTCGTCACCCCAACCGTTAGCGGCTAGCACCTGCTGGATGGATTCCATAGTCCCCGACGTGCCGATGACCTCGGGGGGACAGGTCCGATCCACCAGCGGGGCCAGGTCAGCAAGCACCTGTTCACGGGCGCTTCGATAAGCGATGTCCTGAGCGCTGGCGTTCCGGAAATGGGCGTCAGTGAGAGAGACGCAGCCTACTTTGCAGGAAATCAGCTCGCTCGGGCGACCGTGGTCGCCCCAGGCCAGCTCGGTACTGCCGCCGCCGATATCTAGTACCAGACGCTGGCCGGCTTTAGAGGCGGGAGCGTGGTGCTGCACGCCCATGAAGATGAGCCGAGCTTCCTCTTCTCCGGAAACGATGCTCAGCGGCGCACCCAGGATCCGCTCGGCCTGCGCCGTGAACGTCTGGCGGTTCCCGGCTTCCCGCAGCGCGTGGGTACCTGCGATCCTTATGCGGTCACGCGGCACCATCCTGAGACGCTGGGCGAACCGGCCCAAACAGGCCAGGCCGCGGCGCACGGCGTCCTCTGCCAGCTTGCCATCGCTGAAACCTGCAAGCAGCTGAACCTTTTCCTTCATTTCCTCCAGCGTATGCAACTCGTGGCCATCGCGTCTGACCAACAGCAGATGGAAGCTGTTGGAGCCCAGATCCAGAGCCGCAAAAATCTCCGGCATCGGTTCAACCGTATCCCTGTGACCAGCAACGCATAATGACATATCCTCATGGGGTTTGAGTCTTTCGTGGCGCAACCGGGATGGTGATAAACTGGACGAGTCTGGAAACTGCGGGCGCGCTCGCTGAACAAAAAACTGGAGGCCATTGATGACCAAAAACATCGTGCATACCTCGGACGCCGAGTTCGATCAGGACGTCCTGAAATCCGACAAGCCAGTGCTCGTCGACTACTGGGCGGAGTGGTGCGGGCCATGCAAAATGATCGCGCCTATCCTCGACGAGATTGCCACTGAGTACGGTGACAAGGTGAAGATCTGCAAGCTGGATATCGACGCGAACCAGGACACCCCACCGAAATACGGAATCCGGGGCATTCCGACCCTGATGCTTTTCAAGAATGGGGAAGTCGAAGCCACCAAGGTTGGCGCCCTCTCCAAATCTCAGCTGGCGGCTTTCCTAGACAGTAACATCTGAGCCAGCAAGATCTGAGCCAGCCATTTGACGAACCAAACGGCTCGACCGAGCCGTTTGGTTTACTGGAAACGACGGCCAGAGCTGACTGAAAGCCGATGAGCGGTAGCAGGAAATCCTCGCCGTCGGCCTTGACGGGGGCTGCCAAACAACTAAACTTCAGGTGCTTGATGCCCCGCGGCGTTCCCGCTGCAGATCCACCGACCCTTACGAGCCGGCACGAGGGAGCCGAACTCAGAACCCGGATCACGGCGTCAGTTCTCGGTTCCAGCCTCGACAATAAAAACCGCGAACCCCTGTTTCCCTATTTTTCACTCACATCATCCACTTTACTGCGACACTGCTATGAATCTATCTGATCTAAAACGGAAACCCGTGGGCGACCTCATCGACATGGCCCGGGAGATGGGCCTGGACAATCTCGCACGCTCGCGCAAGCAGGAAGTCATTGCCGCCATCGTCCGCAAGCACGCGAAAAACGGTGAGGACATCTATGGCGAAGGCACTCTGGAGATCCTGCAGGACGGTTTCGGCTTTCTGCGCTCTCCCGACAGTTCCTACCTGGCGGGTCCGGATGACATCTACGTTTCACCCAGCCAGATCCGGCGTTTCAACTTGCGCACCGGCGATACCCTTGCCGGCAAGATCCGGCCCCCGAAAGATGGCGAGCGCTACTTCGCGCTACTCAAAGTAGACGAGATCAACTTCAGCGAGCCGAACAGCAAGAAGCACAAGATTCTGTTCGAGAACCTGACCCCCTTGTTCCCCAACGAGCGCATGAAGCTCGAGCGCGGAAACGGCAGCACTGAAGACCTGTCGGCAAGAATCGTGGATTTGATCGCGCCCATCGGCAAGGGCCAGAGGGCGTTGGTGGTTTCGCCGCCGAAAGCAGGCAAAACCCTGATGCTGCAGAACATCGCGCAGTCCATCGTGGCCAACAATCCCGACGTCGTGCTGATCGTGCTGCTGATCGACGAACGGCCGGAAGAAGTCACCGAGATGCAGCGGTCGGTCCGCGGCGAGGTCGTGGCCAGCACCTTCGACGAGCCGCCATCGCGCCACGTTCAGGTCGCCGAAATGGTGATCGAAAAGGCCAAAAGGCTGGTGGAACACCAGAAAGACGTGGTCATCCTCCTGGACTCCATCACCCGTCTGGCACGGGCCTACAACACCATCGTCCCGTCGTCGGGCAAGGTACTGACCGGCGGTGTGGATGCCAACGCCCTGGAGCGACCGAAAAGATTCTTCGGCGCGGCCAGAAATATCGAAGAAGGCGGAAGCCTGAGCATCATCGCGACCGCGCTCATCGACACCGGCTCCAAGATGGACGAGGTGATCTACGAGGAATTCAAAGGCACGGGCAACCAGGAACTGCACCTGGAGAGAAAAATCGCCGAAAAACGCGTTTATCCGGCGATCAACATCCGTCGTTCCGCGACCCGACGTGAAGAACTGCTGATGGGAGAAGAAGAGCTGCAGCGAGTGTGGATTCTGCGCAAGCTTCTACACGACATGGATGACGTCGCCGCTATCGAGTTCCTCATGGACAAGCTCAAAGACACCAAGACAAACGACGAGTTTTTCGCCTCCATGCGCACCCGCTGAAGCGGCCCCTTTCCACAACAGAGGCTGGCGGCTCTGTCGGCAGAAAAGCACCACCGATTCAAACTGCTGGCCGTCAGCGACGGCCCGGTGCGATTTCTGAGGCTCGAAGCGCCCCCCACCTTCCGTTTCGCCGCCGGTCAGTATGTGGACGTGGTGCATCCCGACGGCCGTATTCCGCTTTCCATCGCCAGCGCCCCATGGCGCCTGCCCGAGATTCACCTGCACTACCGGTCTACCCCCGGGATAACCGAGGCACGGTGGATGGATGCCCTGCTCGAATCCCGGAACGACCTCGACATTGCCGGACCTTCCGGCAGCATTCGGTTGCAAGCGCCACTGCCTGGGCCGCTGGTGATCGTAAGCGGTGGAACCGGCGGCGCCCAGGCCTGGAGCCTGATCGACACGCTGACCAGAGCGCCCCCCGACTGGCCCGTGGGTTTCCTGTGGTGCGCGGATGACGAACCTTCCCTCTATCTGCGCGACGAGCTGCAGGCAATGCGCCTGCCCTGGTTACACTTCGAATTCGTTGTCGACGCAAGCAGAAGCGCCGATAACCGGGCGATGGCGCGGCTGCGCGAGTTGGCTCCCGGATTCTCATCCCTGTTGGGGCCGATCGCCGGCGACGACGACGACCTACCCAGCCCGCAAGTGCTGCTGGCTGGCAGCCCCGGGTTCGTTTACGCGGCGACGGACGTTCTGCTGAGCGCGGGCCTTCCATCTGAGCAGATGCGCTCGGACGTGTACGACTACGCACCCAGGACCTGAAACAGGCCTCAACTCTCGGCTTCGGCGGGCCCCTCGGGCAACGGCAGGCTCGGCAGCGCTGGCAACGCTTCCTGAAAATGCTGACTGCCTCTGTCCGCATCCCCCAGCGCGGCACAAAGACGGCCCAGCTCCGCCTGGACTTCCGGCGTGTGCTGCAGACGCAGGCTGGCCTCAAAGTATTCACGGGCCTTATCCCAGAGGCGGTTCATCATGGAGATTCGCCCCAGCGCCATGAGCAGATCAGGATCTTCGGGATGCTTCTTCAACCAGCCTTCCGCCACGGCCAGCTGCCGCTTGGCGTTTTCAGACTGGAGCGTACCGTAAAGGCGCACCAGCTCGCCGTCCCACCGGTGATTCAGCGCTGTCCGAACAACCTCTTCCGCCTCGGTCGCATCGTCGCGCTCCGACAGCAGCGACGCGTAGCGCAACACCAGGTTCTCCTGGCGACGCAGATCCTTGGGCATCTGCTTCCAGACAGCCTTGATGTCGTCGACGTCGGCCTGCAACCGGCCGTTCCAGATCTGACCTTCCAGGTCCTGAAGCTGATCCGAAGTGAACACTTTGCGTTTCTTCAGCGCCGGCATCAGTTCCTGCAGAGCCGACCAGTCGCCCAGATGCAGATGGCAGTCGGCAAGCAATCGAAGGATCTGGCTGTGCCGGGGCCTGAGAGACTGAAGCTGCAGCAGGGTCGACCGGCACTGCCCCCACTGATCGGCGGCATGCTGCAATTCTGCCTGGGTAAGCCCCACAGCCAGGCGGGATCCCGGGGTGGACTCCTGAGCTTTGCGCAAAAGCTCGTCCCGGCCGGCCAGATCCCCCATGGAATGCGCGGCCCTGGCGGCATTCAGGTAATTGACCAGCGGCGCAGCAACCCGGGCCGCCGCATCCTCGAGACGATTTCGCGCTGCCGACCAGTCGCCTTCGGCCAGCAGCAGCAGACCCTTCACCGTCTGCTCCTGAGCGGCGCGACTGCGTCGAGAGCGACTCCATGAACGGACGCGAATCGGGCCTCGGCCCAGCCGCAACGCCAGAAATACCAATGCTCGAATGACGAAATAGATGACGATCAGCAGCAGCACGGCGAACCAGAGGCTGGTTTCCACCGCCATCTCATCGTAAGCCAGCAGCACATATCCCGGATCGCGGATCACCAGCGCACCGAGCAGCCCCCCGATCATCAACGCGATGAGAAGCAGCAGCAGGCCTATGCTCACGAGGGGCTCCGCAGAACGGATGCCAGCTCGTTGAGCGAGCCGGAGATATCCGGTAGCGGCCTGTCCAGCGTGAGGGTGCCGAGGCTGCTCAGCTCCTCGATCATGCGCTGCACCGGGAGCTCCTCGAGGTCCAGATAGGCTTCGATCCACTCCTGAGACGTGATCAGGCTCTCCTGGTAGATCAGCTGCTCGCGGCGAAGGGCAGCGAGCTGAGCCCTTTCCAACATCAGGCGGAGGTTGAGCTCCAGATAGACGGCCTCCTCCGGTGCGAGCAAGGGTTTGACCGAGCCGTCAAAACGCCGCAGCTGCAGGTAGTTGCTGAACTCCTCACCAAGCACGGCCCAGAAACTCTTTTCAGGATCCGGCTCCGTCTGGTCGTCGACCAGATACTCGGGCAGTCGCAGTGGCAGCTGATCCAGCTCGCCTTTGAGCGCTTCCAGACGAAGGAACAGACCCTGGACATCTACGCCCTCCACGCTGCTCAGGGCGAGAATTTCATCTGCCAGCCGGGCTCGCACGGTATGCAGCGAGAAATCGTCCAGCTCCATCAGGATCTGATCGGCCGCCCGCAGCAGGCTCAGCGCGCTCGGCACGTCCCGCTCCATCAGCAGCCGGTGATTGGCGATGCGCAGCAGGTATTGAGCTTCGGCCAGCTGCCATTCCCGCGCCGATGGCGGGCCCTGCTGGCTGACGTCATTAAGGGCCGTCAGCAGCGCGGCTTCGCTTGCGGCAAGGGCCGCCTCCTGGCTTTCCTGCTGCGCGGCCAGCGCGTCCCGCTGCTGGCTGGCCAGCGCCCCCAGGCGGTTGTCCAGCGCCACCATCCGCTGGTCCGTCGCCACCATCCGCTGGTCCGTCGCCTCTATCCGGGCTACGGTATCGGCTTCCGGCTGCAGATAAATCAGCAGGTAGTAGAGGTAGCCGGCACCAGCCAGAGCAATCAGAGCCAGCAGCAGGCTCAAACTGCTGAGCAGTCTTCCCGGTCGTTTCGCGCGCGGCTCAGCGGTGGGGCCATTGGCGGCACGTGACGCGGCCGAGCCAGACTGATCGCCACCGGCCAGAGGTTTCCCGGCTTTTGATGCTTCACCGGAATCAGCTTCCGATCCGGAATCCGACCCCGCTTGGGGGCTGCTGGTCTTTGCGCTGCCCGAGACGGCGTCCTCCGAGGAGGGCGGGGCGGGGTCCTTGTCAGTACCAGCAACGGTTTCCGGGGGCTGATTTCCTCCCGCACTACCGGGGCTGTCAGCAGGGAGAAGCCATGGCCGGAGCCCCTTGCCATCCTTTCCCTGCTTATCGTCTTCGCTGTCTGTGCTCATTTCGCTCCTGTAGCCCGCAATGCCTGCAGCGTCCGCAGCACGGCCGCAGTATCAGCCCCGGCACAATCATGGATGTTGATAAAACCAAGTTCTACCCCCTTCTCGGCCACCCGGGCGGACGGTACCAGCAGGGCCACCTCGGGCCTGCCGCCCACAGCAAACCACAACCGGGCAATCTGCTCCAGGCCGTCGCCGCTGGCTGCCACGATGGCATCCACAGCGCACGCGTCGGCGGTCAGCTTACCTGCGGGCACACGTCGATAACAGACCAGCTTCTCAACCCGCGCGCCGCGCTTCATGAGGGCGGGCGCCAGCAATTCCCGGCCGGCGGCGCCGCAGACCACCAGAATTCGAGCGTCCCGAACCTGTTGCAGCTCGGGCATCCGGAGCAACCCTTCCGACGATGGGTCCTCTGGAACCCGCGCCTTAACCCCGGCGGTTGCCAGAACCTCCGCCGTGCGCCCACCCACAGCAAAAACGGCGGACCCTTGCAGCTCCAGGTGCGGCAACCCGCAGCGTACCGCATGCTCGGACAGGAAGACGACGATATCGAATCGGTGCTCCAGCTCAGAGACGCGGATGGGCTCGATGTCGAGCACCGGCTGCAGAAGAACCTCATAGCCCTGCCGTCGCAGCGCTTCGGCATGACGGTCGGCCCCCGGCTGCGATCGGGTAATCCAGACCCGCACTTCAGGGCAGATCCAGAGAGTCGAGAAGCTCTGCGCCGCCCTGGGCGAGCAGCGCGGCGACCACCTCAGCAGCCACCGCGACAGGATCGGCACCGGTGGCGGCGGCGCGCAGCAGTCGGGACCCGTCAGGCGAGGCCAGCACGGCTCGCAGATGCAGGCTGTCGCCTCGAAGCTCTGCATAGGCACCCAGCGGTGCCGAGCAGTCCGCGCCAAGACCCGCACTGACAAAACGCTCTGCGCTTACGCAGGCGCTCACCCGTGAATCATTGAGCGGCGCAAGCAGTGCCTGCACGTGTTCCGACTCTGCCAGGCATTCGATTCCCAGAGCGCCCTGGCCCGCAGCCGGAAGAGAATCCTCCACTTCCAGATATTCGGCGATTCGATCGATCATGTTCAATCGCTTGAGACCGGCGCCCGCAAGCAGCAACGCGTCGTACTCTCCCGACTCCAGCTTGCCGAGCCGGGTGCCCACGTTGCCTCGTATCGGCTCCACCCGGAGATCCGGCCGTCGCGCCCGCAGCTGCGACTGACGCCGGAGGCTGGCCGAGCCTATCCGAGCGCCGTTGGCGATGTCCGCCAGACCCCGACCATCGGCGGTTACCAGCGCATCGCGAACGTCGTCCCGAAAGCCGATGACCGGCAGCTTGAACGGGGGTTCAAGCTGGGCTGGAACGTCTTTCATCGAATGAACCGCAATATCGGCTCGGCCATCCAGAAGCGACTGCTCCAACTCCTTGATGAACAGCCCCTTGCCACCCACTTCGGAAAGCGGGGACTGCAGCCAGCGGTCCCCCCGGGTACTCATGCCCAGCAGTTCAACCCCCAGGCCGTCGTGATGGGTTTCCAGCTGAACCTTGATGAAGTTGGCCTGCCATAGCGCCAGCGGGCTTTCCCGGGTTGCAATCACGAGCTTCTGATTCAAGCGTCGGTTCCTTTCTGCGAGTTCGAGTGTGCAAATTAGAGCTGCTTCATGATCCGGCGTACGCCCGCCAGATGTCGGCGGCTCACCACGAGGCTTTCGCCGATGTCACGCAGGCGGATCTCGGACTGGCCGCCAGCGCAACGCTCGAGGCCTTCGATGTGGCCGACGGCAATCAGCGCGTTGCGATGAATGCGGACAAAGAGCTCGCCGAACTCCTCTTCCAGGTCTCGAAGCGGCTCGTCGATGATCACCTCACCACCCTTATGGCGGACGGTAACGTACTTCTGATCCGCCTGGAAATAGCGGATGTCTTCCACCGGGATGAGCTCTATGCCGCGCCGGGTCCGCGCAGATATATGGGTACGCCGCTGGGCATCCTGCTCACCGAGCGCCATCAGCTGCGCCTTGTTCACGCGCTGCGCCTTGGCCAGTGCGGCTCCCAGGTTCTCACTGCGCACGGGCTTCAGAAGATAGCCCACGGCCTGCAGATCGAAAGCCTGAACGGCGTGCTCCTCATAGGCAGTGCAGAAGATGACCGCCGGAGGCTCGGCAAGTTCGGCCAGATGCCTGGCAGACTCGAGTCCATCCATGCCAGGCATGCGGATGTCGAGGAGAACCACCTCCGGCTCCAGGTTCTGAGCCTGCTTGAGCGCATCCAGCCCGTTGCTGGCTTCACCCACCACCGTATACCCCTCCAGCGCGCGAACCATTCTGGCAAGACGCTCTCGTGCCAGCTGTTCATCATCAACAATAAGCACTTTCATCGCCGTTCATTTTCCGCTGGGTGGCACGCTCTGGACAACGCTCAGGCTGTGCCCTTTCCGGGGCTATCGGTCGCAGCGAGGGGGTATCTCAACGTGGTCACGAAACGCTCCTCCCGAATCTGCGTCTTCAACTCTGCTCTGGATCCGTAAAACACCGCCAGGCGGCTGCGGATGTTGCCAATTGCCATTCTGTTGCCCTGGCTGTGACCTCTGTCCGCAGGCTCCGCCAGCGGGTTGGTTATTTCGACGTGAACTTCCGCATCGGCAAACCAGAGCCGAAGCCGCACAACGCCACCCTCAGGCAGCGGCTGTATGCCATGGTAGATGGCGTTTTCCAGCAGCGGCTGCAGCGTGAGGAGCGGAATGCGCGCCCCGGCAGGAACATCACCCACCTGCCAGTCCAGCTGCAGGCGGCTGCCGAGCCGAAGCGCCTCGATGCGCATGTAGCGCTCGCACAAAGCCAACTCCTCCGAGAGGGGAACCTGGTTACCCGCATCGTTGAGGCTGGCTCGGAACAGCTCCGAGAGATCTTCCACGACCGATTCGGCCGTGTCCGGATCAGAGGCGATGAGGCTGGCAATGATGTTCATGCTGTTGAACAGAAAATGGGGTCTGATGCGCGACTGCAGTGCCTGGATACGTGACTGCAGCTCCGACTGCTCCTGCAAACGCAGCTGCTGCTGCACATAAAAGTAGCGCAGCGCCATGGCGCTGATGATGCCTGCTATCACCAGCTGGCCCGCGATGCGCTCCCAGTCCACGCCGCTGAGGCGGGCAGAGCCCGCCAGTACACGATCCGCACCGATGCCCACCGTAAGCGTCACCAGCATGACGATGGCGAAGGCCAGCAGCGCGCCGGCAACGACGGGGAAGCGGTTCAACGTTGCCCTGAAGCTGCAGAGCACCCCGGCGCTGACCAGAGCCACCCACTGGACCGCCAGGGAAGTGAGCGCAAATCGCATCCAGGAAAGCTCACCGCCTCCGAACAACATCACCAGGACGAGGAGCTCGCCGAAAATCACCAGCAGGGACATGGCTGCCGGGGTGCAGAGGTTAGGCACCAGAAAATGCGAATCCCCCGCTACCGACAGGCTTGGCGCCGTGGCTTGACTGTTATACTCGGCCATCTCGCAAAACTTACTCTGGAAACCTCCCGATCATGAGCCAACAAGCCAAGCCCTGGGGCGGCCGCTTCACGGAGGCGACCGACGCCTTCGTGGAGTCCTTCACAGCGTCGGTCGGCTTCGACCTGCGCCTTTATCATCACGATATCGAAGGCTCTATCGCTCACGCGAGCATGCTGGCCGCCGTGGGGGTGCTCACCGAAAGCGAACGCGACAGCATCGTATCGGGATTAAAGGAGATTCACAAAGAGATAGACGAGGGTCGATTCGAGTGGCATGTGGCGTTGGAGGACGTGCACATGAACATCGAAAGCCGGCTCATCGAGCTGATTGGCGACACGGGCAAGAAGCTGCATACAGGTCGATCACGAAATGACCAGGTGGCCACCGATATCCGTCTGTACCTGCGCGACGAGATCGATACCCTGATCGACATCGAATCTGAACTGCTGGCCGCGCTGCTGGATTTTGCCGAGGAGCAGGCGGACACCGTCATGCCCGGCTTCACGCACCTGCAGCCCGCGCAACCCACCACCTTTGGCCATCATCTGCTGGCATGGTTCGAGATGCTGCTGCGAGATCGAGAACGCCTGGTCGACTGCCGTCGGCGCGTGAACATTCTGCCTTTGGGCAGCGCGGCGCTGGCTGGCACGACCTTTCCCATCGACCGCGAGCAGGTGGCGTCGATGCTCGGCTTCGAGGGCATCTGCGAGAACTCTCTGGACGGGGTGAGCGATCGCGATTTCGCCATCGAGTTCTGCAGCGTGGCCAGCCTCACAATGGTGCACCTTTCCCGATGGAGCGAGGAGCTGGTGCTCTGGGCTTCGCAGCAGTTCTCCTTCATCGAGCTGCCGGACCGCTTCTGCACCGGGTCGAGCATCATGCCGCAGAAGAAGAATCCCGATGTGCCGGAGCTGGTGCGAGGCAAGACCGGACGGGTAGTCGGCAACCTGACGGCACTTCTGGTGCTGATGAAGAGCCAGCCGCTGGCCTACAACAAGGACAACCAGGACGTCCCGAACAGATGCGGGCCGCTGCAGCCGCCGGCTTCACCACGGCCACCGACCTGGCCGACTACCTGGTACGCAACGACGTGCCTTTCCGCGACGCCCACGAAATCGTCGGCCGCAGCGTCGGCTTCGCGCTGAGCAAAGGTGTGGATCTGGCCCAGCTTTCCCTTGAAGAGCTGAAGCAGTTCGCGGGTGAGCAGATAGGCGCTGACGTGTTCGACGTGCTCACCGTCGAGGGATCGGTAAAGGCCAGGGCCCACGTGGGGGGCACAGCCCCCGAGCAGGTCAGGGCCGCGGTGAAGCGTGGCCGCCGCCGACTGCGCGCATGAGCGACTAAACCCCGCGGGGCGGAAAACCAGAGCCGGGCCACACGGGCTTCGAAAACCCGGGCCGCGTCTATACTTCAGCTATGGTTTCCAACGTTCGCCCCGTGCTGATGAACGATGAGGTGGACGGCAAAGCGCTCATTGCCATCGTTCAGAGGTTTCAAAGACACCACGCGCTGCGTTATCAGCAGAGTCGTAGCCGCATGCCTCCATCGCAACGCCTGCTGCTGGAAGCCTTGCCCATTCTGTACCACAGCAACCATCCGGGCCTTCCTGGCTTCGTCAGCCATCGGACGCCCTGTAGTATTGCGCACTACCGACCCAGCCCGCTGAGCCTGGCGGCCGCCCGGCGGCTGTCTCGCAGCTACCAGGAGCCCAAGCTCAACGGCGGCGAGCCGTCACTGCAGGCCATATTCATAATGGGCAGCGGCGGCAGCATCGGCCAGACCAGAGAAAGCGACATCGACCTGTGGATCTGTTGCGACAGCCGACTGCACAACAGGCTGTGGCCGAAAGTCAGAAAGATCAACGCATGGGCCGCCAGCCTGGGGCTGGATCTGCATACCTTCCTGGTCGACCCCGAGGTGCTGCGGGTAGATCGCCGGCTGCCGGGTACCTACACGCCGGCATTGCTGATGGACGAGTTCTACCGCAGCGCCGTGCTGCTGGCGGGCCGCTATCCCATGTGGTGGCTGATCGACGAAGACGACCCGGAAACCTACGCAGCGACGGTGACGCGGCTGCTGCACCAGCGCTTCGTGCCTCGCGATCGGGTGATCGACTTTGGTCCGGTGCCCGCCTTTCCGCCCGACGAGATTGCACACGCCGCCGCTGTGGAGCTGAGCCGGTGCTTGCACACGCCACACAAATCTCTGATGAAGCTGAAGCTGATGGAGGCATACGCCGAGGCGCCGGATCGCCTGCTGCTGTCCAGCAAGTACCGCAAACGCATTCATGAGGGCGAAGAGAACCAGCTGCGTCTGGACCCCTACCTGTTGCTCTACGAGCACCTGGAAGATTACTGTCGACAGAACCCGGAAGCATCGAATCTGCCGCTGATCCGCAGGATGCTGGTGAGCAAGACGGCAGAAAACGCCGATCCGGCCGCACGCCAATCGTCTGAGGCCATAGAGACCCAGCTCAGCAATCTGTTCCAGGCCTGGGGATTCTCCGCGGCCGACATCAGACACCTGCGCTCGCCCGATACCTGGACCATCAGCGAGCGCAAGTCGGAAAGCGACGACATCCTGGCCGCCATGGAAGCCGGCATCACCCTGACGCGGCGCCTGCTCGAACGGCCAGGACCTGATACCCGATTAGGCTGGCTCAACAAGAGCAAGCTGCAACAGCTGGCGTGGTCCGTGTACAGCCTGAGCGCCGCTTCCGACTCCGACACCGGGGAGATTCCCCGACTGCATCCCGCGATGCTGGGCGGTCGGCAACCGGTGACCGCATTGCTGCAACGCCGCAGCTCCGGCTGGTCTCTGGGTGACGATCAGGAGGACGCCCGGAGAAGCGATGGGGAAGCCGTGTACCGCTCGAAGCGACTGGTGCCTGCCATCTTCTGGACCGAGCTCAATCGGCTGCGCTTGAAGCCGGACCGAAGCCAGCGCCAGGCTCTGAGATTCATGGCCCAGATCCGTCAGGGGCTCCGTGACAGCGAGCGTCCGCTGAAGGTGTTCGTCAACGCCGAACCCCCCGCCACGTCCGAGGCAGAGGGAGCATTCGTCGCGGGTGCCTACCCGCCCAACGCTGGCATATCCTTGCTGACCAAGCGGCGGGATCCGCTGGACTACAGCGGCTTTCAATCGCTGAGAATCTTTTCCTTCGACCTGTTGACCAGCGACGACCAGGGCCGCTGGCAGACCTGTGCCTTTATCGGCCAGGCGGAATTGATCGCGGGCATGGTGGATCTGATGGCGCAGCCACCCGAGCACATCTCCTGGCACGTCGTCGGTGGCCAGGAGAGACACGGCATCCGCCAGCGCCTGGAGCTGCTCCACAAATCGGGATATCGCACGCTGCGCAACCAATCGGCTATGTTTGTCATGCCTTTCGGAAGGGACAACCTGGTGCTCGTCCATGGAGACTCAGGCATCGCAGCGCATCGATTCACCAATCTGAACGAGCTTCAGAACTTCCTCGGCGGCCAGAACGACCGCCGGGTGCAATTCGACCCCGACAGCAGCCGATTCGCCGCGCTGTCCGCCTCGAGCTGAGCGGAACCCTCACCCTGCAGGACCGCAGCTGGAACTCCGGCGACCCCGTACTGTCCGTGTATACTTCGCGCCTTTACCTCTACCTTCACCTTGGGACGCACGAAATGCGTTGGTTTCTGCTTCTGATTCTCGGCCTCAACGTCGCCATGTGCGGACAGAAAGGGCCTCTGAGCCTGCCAGAGGAAGGGCCCGCTGCGATCGCGGCAGCCAATGCCGGCCAGACGCCGAGCGCCGGCCTTGCACACAATGCCGACTCACCGCGAAGTGCCGCTTCGACACGGAAGTAACGTGAACCCATTCAGCAGACAGGATGGCGAGCTGCTCGCCGAGAACGTGCGCCTCAACGATATCGCCGACAACGTCGGCACGCCGGTCTATGTGTACTCAAAGGGTTATTTCGAGTCTCGATACAGGGCCCTGGAAGCGGCCCTCGCCCCCCTGGATGCACGGATCTGCTATGCGGTTAAAGCCAACTCCAATCTCAGCGTTCTACGCTGCTTCCAGGTTTTGGGCGCAGGCTTCGACATCGTCTCTGGCGGCGAGCTGCAACGCGTGCTGGCGGCAGGAGGCCGTCCCGAGACGGTGGTATTTTCCGGCGTCGGCAAGAGCGAGGCCGAGATGGATTTCGCCCTCAAGCTGGGCATCGGCTGTTTCAACGTGGAAAGCGACCAGGAGCTCGATCGGCTGTCCCGGCGAGCCGCGCTGCTCGGCCGCGTCGCGCCCGTCTCGGTGCGGGTGAATCCGAACGTCGACGCTCGCACGCATCCGTACATTTCAACCGGCCTGAAGACGAGCAAGTTCGGGGTCCCGGCAGCGGAAGCCGAAGCCATGTATCAGCGAGCCAGCGCTGATCCAGCGCTTGAAGTCACCGGCATCGACTGTCACATCGGCTCACAGATCGCGTCCGCCGAACCCCTGCTGGAAGCGCTGGACAGCCTGCTGGAACTGGCCAGCCGGCTGAAGTCTCAAGGCATCGGCTTGCGCCACCTGGACCTGGGCGGCGGGCTGGGCGTGCGCTACAACGACGAACCGGATTTCGACCTGGACACCTACGGCGAGGCGCTGAAGCACAAGCTCAGGGGAAGCGGTCTGCAGCTCGTCCTGGAGCCCGGTCGCTATCTCGTTGCCAACGGCGGCGTGCTCCTGACTCGCGTCGAGTATCTAAAGCCGGCGGCAGAAGACGGCCGCAGCTTTGCCATTGTCGACGCGGGGATGAACGACCTGATCCGCCCCGCCCTGTATCAGGCCTGGCATGGGATCGAGCCCGTCAATCCGGCCGCGGAAGATGCCCGCAGAGATCACTGGGATATCGTCGGGCCGGTATGTGAAAGCGGCGATTTCCTGGCGCATGACCGCGATCTGGCCCTGGCGCCCGGCGACCTGCTGGCAGTGGGCTCTGCCGGCGCTTACGGCATGGTGCAGAGTTCGAACTACAACTCCAGACCCAGACCCGCCGAGGTAATGGTGGAGAATGGGCGCTTTCGGCTGATACGCCGCCGCGAAAACAGCCGGGAGCTGCTGGCCCTGGAGAAAGACCTCGATGGCTAGAAGACCAGAGCCCAGACCCCTGCAATTCGCGAAGATGCACGGGCTCGGCAACGATTTCATGGTGCTCGACCTTGTCACCCAGCACTGGGAACCAACCCCCGAGCAGGTGCGCATCTGGTCCGACCGAAGAACCGGTGTCGGCTTCGATCAGCTGCTGCTCATCGAGCCGCCCACGGACCCGGAAGCCGATTTCCGCTACCGCATCTTCAATTGTGACGGCGCCGAGGTCGAACAGTGTGGAAACGGCGCGCGCTGCGCCGCCCACTACATCACGCACAGAAACCTCAGCCCCAAGCCCGTGCTGCGCATGCAGACCCTGGGTGGCCCGATCACCACTCGTCTCGGCGAGGGAGACATGGTGGAGATCGACATGGGGGAGCCGGAGGTAGCGCCGGCAGCGGTGCCTTTCGACCCGGCTGCCGGCTCGTGCGTCTTTCCCGTGGAGGGATCAACCCTGACCTATGACCTCGAGGTCCTGGGCGAGCACCATAAGATTACGCCGGTTTCGGTGGGCAATCCGCACTGCGTGCTGTTCGTACCCAGCGTATCAGACGCCCCGGTTCAGGCATTGGGCGCCGAGCTCGTCGGTCACCCCGTGTTTCCGGAGGGCGCCAACATCGGATTCTGTCAGATCGTGGACCCCGGGTTTATCCGCCTGCGCGTATTCGAGCGGGGTGTTGGAGAAACCCGTGCCTGCGGGACCGGCGCCTGCGCCGCGGTGGTCGCCGCCCGGCTGCTGGGCAAGGTGGGTAATCGGGTAAAGGTTTCGCTGCCCGGCGGCAAAGTCCGCATCAGCTGGCAGGGCACCGGATCCACCGTTAAGATGACAGGCCCAGCCACACTGGTGTTCGAAGGCCAGATCCAGGCATGACCTCAAAGCCATGAACACGATCAGCGAAGACGAAGCTACAGCGACCGACGAGCAGGTTATCCGCTTCCTGCGAAACCACCCGGGCTTTTTTCAAGAGCACCCTCATCTGCTCTCTGAATTGAATCTGCCTCACGAATCCGGAAGCGCCATCTCTCTGGTCGAGCGGCAGGTGGCAATCCTGCGGGAGCGCAACATGACAATGCGCAGGCGCATGAACGAGCTCATGCAGACCGCAAAGGACAACGACGCGCTGTTCCAGAAGACCAGGGCGCTGACGTTGGAACTGCTCCACGTGAGTGGCTGGCACGAGCTCAACGAGGTAATCGCCACTTTCGTGCTCACCGACTTCCATGCGGATTTTGTCTGCTGTCATCTCGAGAAGACACAGGTCAGCCTCGACCACTTGACGGGGGGAACCGGCACGCTGCCCAGCGAGCAGCACCTGCACGGCAACTACCCGATCTGCACCGCGTTGCGTGCGGCGGATCTGAGCGCGCTTTTTCCCGGCGATCAGCCCGAAGGTGATGGCAGTGCGGTGCTGGCACCGCTGGACCTAAAAGATCAGGCCGGATGCCTGGCAATCGGCAGCAGAGATTCGAAGATGTTCACGCCAGACATGGACAGCCTTTTCGTTACCTACATTGCCGAAGTGCTTTCCAGGGTCGTGCAGCGCCTGGAATCTCTCTGAAAGAACCATGACAGACCCGGATCTGCAGCAATTTCTGGACTATCTGCAGTTCGAACGCCGTTACTCGTCCAACACCATCAGCGCGTACCGTCGAGATCTCGAACGTTTTGCCAGAGACGTCCAGCGCCCCTGGCCGGAGGTCCGAGGACACGACATTTCGAGTCACATCGCGGGGCTGCATGGGCGCGGGCAGAAACCCCGCAGCATCCAGAGGGCACTGTCGAGCCTGCGGAGCCTGTTCCGGTTTCTGAAGCGCGAGGGACGGGTTGCCGAGGACCCGACCACGGGCAACCGGGCGCCGAAAACCCGCAGCCGCCTTCCGGGGACCCTGGATACGGACCAGGCTTCGCGGCTGTTCCAGTTCGAAGCCAGGACAAAACTCGAAAAGCGGGATCGGGCCATGGCTGAGTTACTTTATGGCAGCGGGCTGCGCCTATCGGAGCTCGCTGGCGCCAATCTCGAAGATCTCGACCTGAAAGCCGGCTTCATCCGGGTTCGCGGCAAAGGAGGCAAATCGCGCCAGGTGCCTCTGGGCAGCCACTGCGTCGATTCGATCCGCGTCTGGCTGACGGCCAGAATAGGCCCCACCACTGAGCAGCAGAACCTTCCGGCCGGGCCGGATCCGCTGTTTACCGGGCGGCCAGGTCAGCGCATCAGCCCGCGGACGGTGCAGCTGCGCCTGAAGAAGCTTGGCCTGCAACAGCTGGGCAGCGATCAGCTGCATCCTCATATGCTGCGACACAGCTTTGCCAGCCATCTGCTGGAGTCCTCCAGCGACCTGCGTGCCGTGCAGGAACTTCTCGGCCATTCCGACATCTCAACCACACAGATCTACACGCACCTGGATTTTCAGCATCTCGCCCGCGTGTACGACGCAGCGCATCCACGCGCACGTCGCGTCCGCGGCACTTCAGCAGGGCCAAAGAAGTCCGATGCCTGACGTAAAACTCATCACGTTCGACCTGGACAACACCCTGTGGGACGTCGACAGCGTGATCCGCAAAGCAGAAAACAGCCTGCGCGCCTGGCTGCTGGAAGAAGTGCCGGAGGTCGTGACCCGCTACCCGCCGGAGGCCATGATCGAGCTGCGGACGACCCTGCTCCAGGATAACCCCCAATGGCGCCACAACCTGTCCCTACTCAGAGAAGAACTGCTGTACCAGGCGATCCGTCGGAGCGGCTACGGAGAGCGTGAAGCCAGAAAGCATGCGGCAGACGCTTTCGCCGTGTTCCTGGATGCACGGCATGAGGTGGAATACTTCGCCGGGGCTCTGGAGGCGCTGGCCGAGCTGGCGCGGGATTTCACCCTGGGAGCGCTGACCAACGGCAACGCCGACATCGGCAAGCTGAACCTGGACCGCTACTTCTCTTTCGGCTACTCGGCGGCATCGGTGGGCGTCGGCAAACCGGCTCCGGACATTTTTCACGCCGCCCTTAAACACGCGAATGCCAGCGCTACAGAGACCATCCATGTGGGGGACCACCTGGTCGACGACATACACGGCGCCAATGAGGTGGGCATGCATACCATCTGGCCACCGGCTGATCGACGCTCGCCGCTGCCCGATAGACGGACGATTGCCTCGGAACGAGTTGATCTCTACTGCCCCTGCGGATAACGGGATCACGCTGCCCTGGCGACGACGCTCCGCGTTTCCCTTGATCGGTGAAGTTGCCCCAGGCGGGTTGCCCCAGGCGGGTTACCCCGCCCGGGTCAATTCACCTCACTCGGCGTCGCCACATCGCCAGCATGATCCCGTTATCCGCAGTGTCTGGAGAGCAGACCTCACAAGGCAATCGTCCGTCTATCGGGCAGCGGCGCCTTCTTCTGACTGTATACTATGGCAATGCCCAACGTGAGACGCCTCCCGGTCGCGAATCCTGCATCGCCCCGACGGGCGCGATGGTGCGTGCTATTGGTGGCTTTTCTGGCTGCCTGCACCACCGGGTCGGTCGATTATCCCCGCACGTTCAGCTACGTCGACACGAATACCGACGACACACGTTTGGGGCGCGCGGTCGCCGAGTGGCAGGACACCCATCCCAGCATGTCGGGCTTCTCCCCGCTCATCGGCGGCATGGACGCTTTGGGCGCGAGGCTGGCACTGATCGATGGTGCCGAGCGCACCATCGATGCCCAGTACTTTCTGATGAAGAACGATGCAGCGGGTCTGATCTTCATAATGAAGCTGCTCGAAGCCGCCGATCGAGGGGCGCGGGTGCGCTTTCTGCTCGACGACGTGTTTACCTCGGTCCGCGATGAGGTGTTCCTGCTCCTCGATCAGCATCCCAATGTTGAGATGCGGTTGTTCAACCCGCTCGGCCGCGGTGGCAACAGATGGCTCAACTACGTGGGGGACTTCGATCGTGCCAACCGCCGCATGCACAACAAGTCCTTCACGGTCGACAACAAGATCGGCGTCGTCGGTGGGCGTAACATTGCCGAAGAGTATTTCGACTTGAAGCCAGGCGGCGATTTTCGGGATGCCGATGGAGGCCTTTGAGCCGGCACAACCTGAGCGGGATCTCGAGACGGCGAGGGCCGAAGCCGCTGACGAGTTCGGCGAAGCGATACGGACGATCTACGGACAAGCGATCGGATCGGAACTGGTGCAGGACCTCCTTACAGACCGCACTACCTTGTTTGCCGCGGAGGGAGAGATGATCAGCGACCAGCCGGACAAGCTGCTGAACGATGTTTCAGTGGAACAGCAGCTGCTGGTCACACGGATGGCCGAGGTGGCTGGCGCCGAATCCGAAGTCATCGTCGTGACACCATATTTCATACCGGGCCCGAACGGTGTCGAGTTTTGGCGCAGACTGACCGAGCGCGGGGTCAGGGTCATCGTGCTCACGAATTCCCTTGCTTCGACAAACCATGTCGCCGTACATGGCGCCTACTCCCGCTATCGTCATCGACTCATAAAAGCGGGCGTTGAACTGTACGAACTGCGGGTCGACGCGTTTACAGGGAACCGTGACGACGACCGTCCACCCATCGAGTCGATGACGCTGCACACGAAGGCGATGCTGATGGACCGCAAGTACACGTTCAACGGTTCACTCAACCTCGATCCGCGATCGATCGACATCAACACCGAGATGGGCGTGCTCGTGGACTCCACCGACATAACAAAATCGCTCGCCGTTCCATTCATGGAGGTCATTCCTGAGCGGGCCTACCGAGTGGTCGAGAACGAGAATGGCAATCTACGCTGGACGGCCGTGATCGACGGGCAGGAGATCGTCGAGACCTCCGAACCGCAGTCCGGAAGATGGCGGCGCTTCAAGGCTTTTGTTTCGAGAATACTCCCGGAGAGCCAGCTCTAGACCGGGAGCGTCCAAGAGTTCGCCTGGGCCGTCGCGCATTCGTGATCGAGCTGCGCCGTTCGGCCGCTTAATCGAGGAGCTTGGCGCGTATCTTCAGAAGGTCCGTACCGTAGGTCGTAACATCACCGTAGTTGAAGAATTCTTCCATCCGGCCATGCTCGTCCCGCGTGCGCCGGGCATGCTTGATCGGGCACCAGAACTGCTCGGTGCGCGCCGCGACTTCACGGGCGAATGAGATCAGCCCGTTTGCATAGCTGCAGTAGACGCAGTTGAGCTTCTCGATCGCGTTCAGATACCCGAGCAGCTGCCGATCGAACGCGAGGTAGTCGCGGCGCCGGGCGATGTTGATGCCGTAGTTGCGGAAGCAGATCTGCTGGAATACGTTTACCGCGACATCCATTGCCAGCAGCGGCAGGAACAGACCGTAGGTAAACGGCGCGGTCAGCACGTAAGCAATCGGCGCGTTACGTACGTAGGCGAACAGGCCTTTGCGCTGGCCACGGTGCAGGGACCTGACGCCCGTTTCGAAACGAACCTGTCCGGCGCGTATGGTGTAGCGAAAGCGACTATGGTTCTGCTCGACGATCCGCTCCAGCTCGGCCGCCAGTTCCTGCTCGACCCGGCGCAGCCGCTCGCGAATTTCATCTACCTTACCCACGGAAGCATTCTCTCGGGGTCTCTCTCATCGGAGCTGCATGCGTGTCTCGACGACTGAAACTTCAACGTACGCCTGATGTGGCCGATTGTCGCCTGACATCGAAAAGTTAAAGGTTAACGAGCGGCACCACCCTGTGCGGCACCACCCTGTGCGGGTGAGAAGGTGCGCGCGTATGACAGCGCGTAAGTCGTAAAGTCGCCGCAGATGCGGGAGGTGACGCCGTCGATGACGCGTAGCTGCATCTGATGGACACGGGCCAGCGGGAAGCTGACGGTAGTTCTACGAGCGACATTCGCCTGTGGGGGGTGTACCGTTCGGATTTACTCCCGGGTGAAGTCATGAGCCAGCGTTTCGGATGGGGCCACATAAACATCAACGTCCAGGATCTTGATGCTTCGGTCCGCTTCTATCAGAAGCTCGGCTTCGAGCCCTTCATTTCCGGCATTCCCTACCTGAATCTGACGTCCGAGCACCACAACACCTTCCCTGCTGACGCGGCCTCGGCACTCGGCGTGCCAGCGGGCACCCAAGGGCGCGCCTGCATCATGCAGCTCGACAGCGGTTTCCCCAAAATCGACCTGACAGAACTCGCAGAAGTGGAACAGCGCGAGCCCCTACAGAACAAGGACCGCGGCCTGGTCCGCCTCTGTTTGATTTCACAGGATCTAATGTCGGACTACGACCATCTGAAAGGCCAGGGGGTAGAGTTTCTCTCCCCACCACAGCCCTGTCACCAGCGCATGGCGGACGTCGCCACCTGCGTCGATCCCGACGGCTCCCTGATCGAGCTGTTGCAGGTGTACCTCGACCGGTGGCCGCCTGTGACGTCCACGGGATCTTCAAACGGATAGAAACCATGACGCATTCACAGGGAGCCTGGTACGAGGGAGGCTGTCATTGCGGCAGCGTTCGCTTCAGGGTTCAAATCCATATGCCCGAGGCATTCGAGTGCAATTGCTCGATCTGTGCAAAGAAAGGGTTCATCAACCTGATAACGGCTAGCGATGACTTCCTCCTTCTGCAAGGCGAGGAAAACCTTTCCGCCTATCGTTTCAACACCCAGACGGCGGAGCACCGATTCTGCAAGACCTGTGGCATTCATCCCTTCAGCAGGCCCCGCTCCCACCCGGGAAGCTACGACGTAAATGCAAGGTGCCTGGATGTCGGATTCGACTTCTTGGATATCAAGCCATTCGACGGCAGGAACTGGGAAGACAACGTAGGCTCAATTACTTCGAGCAGCTGAAGCAGTCCGCGGCGTGGCTGGCGCGTTCGGGATTGGGTCTGGATCCAATCAGTGGACGCAACACATTGTCTAAACCGCTGTGCTGATGTCTCTACGTCTGGCATTGCGGGGCTCAATTCAGAAATTCCGCCGCGTCCCAGTCCAGCGCCATCTGCGCATAGCGGCTGGCCATGGCCATGAACATCTGATCGCCACGCTCGGTGCGGACCACGAGCACCGGGGAGATCACGCTGATCCCGAAACCTGCGAAGATGCCCTTGCGGTAATCCTGCAGGCAGGCGTCCCAGTCGTAGCCGGCGACCCCGCCTTCCAGCAGCCCGCGGTGGTAGTCCCGCAGAATTCCCAGCTCCACGCTGCGCCGCACGTCCGGCGCCAGCGCGGAGCCGATGAAGAACGCGACGTCCTGCAGGGGTTTGCCGACCCGCACGCTCTGCCAGTCCACGGTGGTGATGGTCGGCGGGCTGCTGCGCTCATCGATGAGAACATTGTCGAGCCGGAAGTCGTAGTGCTCCAGCGCGAAGTGCTCACCGTGGAACTCGTAGAGGGGACACTGCTCAGCGGCACCGATAGCCTGAATGAAGCGGATGTGCTCGGGATCCATGCGCGCGGCGTAAAGATCCACGAAGCCGGGCATGGTGCGGTTGTAGAGGCCCCGCATGTCCGCGAAGGGGCCGTCCTGAACCCGGCCGAGCGCCTCGGTCCAGCTGTCGTCCTGCCAGGTAGGGGCCGCCAGGCCCACCAGCTCCATGACTGCCTGATGCGCGATCTCGGGGCTACAGCCGCCGATCTGATCACCCTGACGGGCGGGCGCGAGATCCTCCATGAGGATGGCGTGCTCCACGTCGTCCTCGTCGATGGCCGCGTAGTAACATTTCGGCGCACGCATGGCGATCCGGGGGGCGATCTGCTGGTAGAAGGTGACTTCGGTGCGATAAGTCTTCATCTCCCGACTGGTGGCCTTGCTGGTAGGGTCGAGGGAGCTGAATTTGCCGATGAGGGTGTCGGGCGCTCCGTCGCGACGGCCACCGAGCCGAAGCGCATAGCGAACGCAGCGACCGGTCTGGCCGGTACCCACGTCGCCCGCGTCGAAACTCTCGACGGTGACGCTGGGATGACCGGCCTGGCGCAGCTGCTCCGTCAACCATTCCGGCGTGATCTGCTCTGCGGTGAGTACCCGTGGCACGAATCTGGATCCTTATGATCGCCCCGGCCTGGCGAGGCCCGGCCTGGCGAGGCCCGGCCGGACGCGGCCCGGTTGGTTCGTCTGAATCACGGTGCTAGTCTATCCCGGTTGCCCATGGTAACGAATCACTGCGCGCGCAAAAGGGGGAAGCATGGCGGTCTTCGACATCTATCAACCCGCGG
>CAMYJX010000071.1:4789-23397 GCA_947258825.1 uncultured Pseudomonadales bacterium | reverse complement strand
TCGGGCCAGTGTCCTGAGACTTTCGGCAACCAGACCTGCGAAATCACGGTTGAATTCTCACCGACCGACCAGCAGGACTACACCTCCAGCTTCGTCATCGATGGCAATGCTCCGGCGGTGACAGTCAACCTGGCAGGCACGGGACAAGGCTTGAACGTGGAAATCAGCAACCTCACGACCAGCTGCGTCGACCCGGCGGTTGCGGCCAGAGTTATCGTAACCGACGCCAACGGCGACCCGATCACGGTCTTGAATGCCGGTCAGTTCTTCCCGGAGCTGAGCAGCATCGCGATAGACCCGTTCGTTTTTACGGGAATTCTTGCTGCCGAGCCGTTGTCGGTCGCGCTCACGGTGGACTGGAGCAACAGCCTCAACTTCTTTCGACCGACTTTGAGAGACACGTCTGAAGCCTTCATCGACACCCTTGCAGATGAGGACACGGCCGCGTTCTACCGGTTTGCGAGAGAGATTGACCTGAACGCGCAGGACTTCGTGGTTGCGGATGCGACCGGTAAGGACGCGTTGAAGGATTCCCTGTTCAGTGTATTTGATGGCAATACCACCGTTTCCAGCGTATGGGAATCTGCCAATTTCGCGGTCGATCAAGCGGCACTCGAACCGAACCCCAACCGGACCGTTTTCCTGTTGACCGATGGTCTCGATAACAGCACGTCCGGTGTCAGCGTTCAGGATGTCATCGACAATGCGGTTGCCAAGCAGGTGAACGTGTTCACGCTGGGCTATGGGGATGTCATTGATGCGGACCCTCTCGAAGCGCTTGCCCAGGGAACGGGCGGGTTGTACTTCGCCGCTCCGGATGCCCAGGGTCTGGGTGACATCTATCAGAACATCGTGTCTATCCTCACCAATCAGTACGAGATCCGCTTCGACAATCCCGACCTTCAGTCGGCCAGTCAGTTGACGGTAAGGGTCGTGGACGATATGGGATTGGAAGGAGAGGACACCACGACGATCGCCGCCTGCCCCTGAGGCTCACGGCGACCTTGCAGGCTGGCTGACGTCGTCCAGCCGGCCGCCAGCGTGCAAGGCGGCAATATAGCCGAACGTCATGGCGGGACCGATGGTCCCGCCGGCTCCCGGATAGAAGTTGCCCATCACGGAAGCTGAACTGTTACCCGCAGCGTAGAGCCCCTGGATGACCGAGCCGTCATCACGAATGACCTGAGCGTTCTCGTTGGTCAGCAACCCCCCCTTGGTACCCAGATCTCCCGGATACAGGCGCATGGCGTAGAACGGCGCCTGGATCAAAGGGGCCAGGCACGGGTTGGGCGCAACGGCAGGATCCCCGGCAAATCGATCGAACGCGCTTTCGCCTCGATGAAAGTCCGAATCTTTCCCGGCGACGGCCATGCGATTGAATCGCTCCACCGTATTGGCAAGGGCCGCGGCGTCGACCCCCAGCTTTTCGGCCAGACCTGGGATGCTGTCTGCCCGGACGATAAACCCCGATTCCAGATGTTGCTTGGCGGTGATGCCGGGCAGCATGCCGGCAAGCGGGTATCTCTGCCGGTAGTTGTCGTCAAAGATCAGGAAGGCGGGGATGGTTGGCTTCCCTGCGCGCTGCTGCTCCTGCATCTGTCGAACCAGGTCGTTGTAGGGGGCTGCCTCGTTGGCGAAGCGATTGCCCAGGCCATTGACGATGATGTTGCCGGGCTTGCCGCGCTCGAATATCACAATCTGCGGTTTCTGGCTCGGGGGCAGAAAGCTGGGGGCCCACCAGGCATCGTCCATCAGATCCACGGCCGCCCCGGCAGCGGTTCCCGCCCTGATGCCATCTCCGGTGTTGCCTGGGGCGCCAGAACTGTAGTTGGTGGAACCCGTCGCATCCAGGAAATGGTCCCGCATCTGCTGGTTGTGCTCGAAACCGCCGGCGGTGACCACCACGCCCCTGCGGGCCCCAACAAGCTCAGCGCCGCCATCCCGGATTACCCGAGCCCCGGTAACGATGCCGTTCTCCACGACGAGGTGGTCCAGTGCGGCGTTCAGCCACAGCGGAATGTTCCGCTTTAGCATGCCGCAGCGAAGCGACGCGATCAGGCTCGCGCCGCCGGCCAGGTGCCTGGCGCCGGTCAGACGGTTCCAGAGATTGCGTGGTAGCACTTTCCAGGCTTTCAGAAGCTCGATGGGGTTTGAGCGAATCGCCGCAAGGTGTCGCAACTCGGTCATGGTGCCTACTATGCCACCCGGTGCCGGATTCGGGCGGGCGCGAAGCTTTGCCAGTGCCGGGCCCAGGCGTCTGCCGGCGAAGACCTCTGGCTCTACGGAGCGCCCGCTGGCTGCTGCGCCGGGGTCTTCCGGGCGGTAGTCGGGAAACCCATCAAAAGTTGCGACCGCCAGAAAGCCTTTTTCCCTCAGGAGTTCGAGCATCTTCGGTGCCTGAACGACGAATGCGCGCAGTCGAGCCGGCGCAACGCGATTGCCCACATTGTGGGTCAGATAGCGTTGCGCTGCATCGGCCGAATCGCCGTCCAGGTCAGACATCAAGGCGTTGTCGGGTACCCAGAGCACACCGCCGGACAGGGCGGTTGTTCCCCCGTAGAACTCGGTTTTCTCAATCAGCAACACATCCAGACCGGCAACGCTGGCGGTCAGGGCGCAGGTCATTCCCGCAGCGCCGGCTCCGATGACAAGCAGATCTACCTGATGGTCAGGGGTGGGGCTCATAGCCCATTGTGGTCAGGGCAGATGCGGCGTGCAAGGCGGCGTCCAGTGTGGTGGCCGGACGTTCAGAGGTTCCCTAGGCCTTGAATTCGAACTTGACGCGGGACCTTACCGGCATGGGGCGGTCGTCAATGGTGTACGGCTTGAAACGCCAGCGACGGATGGCATTCAGGGCGCTGTCGTCGAACACCTGATCGCTGGATTCGAGCACGTCCGGGTCAACCACCTCACCTTCTTCGGATACGGTGAAATGGATCACCACCCAGCCGTCCTCTTCAGCCTCGTTGGGGAAATCGGGTACCCCACGATATCGTACGTCCAGATCGTTGAGGCTGATGAGACCGTCAAACTCGCCGCTGCGAGCCTTGGAGAGAGCAGTCTGATAGTCGATTTCTTCCTGCAGCTCGTCGATCTTGGCCCGCGAGGCGCCGGCCTGCCGAGCCTGATCCAGCGGTCCGCTCGCCGCCTGAAAGTTCCCGGCGCCGATCTCCGACCACGCCCGATCCAACAGAGCGCGTATCACCAGCCCTTTGCCGTGTCGTGCGGCTTCGGAATCGGGCTGCAGCTCCAGTACCGCGTTGAACAAAGCCAGGGCATTAGGCTCATCGGGCTCGCTGAGCTGACCGGCCTGCATCGCGTCCGCCGCTGACTTCAACAGATCCTGCACCTGCTGGTTGCTGGCCATTTGATCCCACTGCTTCTGAATCTGCTCAGCTTCGGCCAGCCCCTTCGCGTCCGGTGCGAAATTTCTTACTTTCGCGACAAATGTTTGCGCCTTGCGGTTCTCTCCAGCCAACGCTGCAGACTGCGCATATCCCAGCAGGAGTTGCGCGATGGATTGGATGCCGCGTTTCGCCACGCTGTTGTCTGGATCGAGCTCTAGGATGCTGCGATAGGTCGCCAGCGCGTTGTCGTCGGCCGGCTCGGTCAATCGGGCGGCCGCGATCTGTGTGTTGGCCTTGCTTATCAGGCTTTCCAGATCCTCGAAGCGTTTGATACGGTTCTGCAGCATCAGAGCGACGGTGTCACCCGGTCTGAGTGCCAGCAGCTTCTCCGCATGTCGGCGCGCCTCGAACCAGTCGCTTCGGTAGATGGCACTTTCGGCGCTGTTCACCAGGTAGCTTCGTACCCTGTCCAGGCCCCCCAGGGCATCGGAATTCTCAGGTGCCTCGGTGAGGGCGCGTTGAAAGAAATATAAGGCGTTGTCTTCGGCGGGGTCGATAATTCGACCTTCTGCGTAGGCCTCCTCGCCAAACTGTACCCAGGTCGCCGCTTCCCCGGGGGATGCTTCCTCGGGCAGGATCTGGACGGGCGCGAACTCCGGCATGATGAAGGTCGGCGTTTCGCTGGATCGTTTGAGGTAAATCCAGCTCGATAGCACCCCGACGATGATGATCAGAGATGCAGCGCCGAAGCTCTGCAGCGGATTCAGTGAACGAGGCGTATAGATGGCGCTAAGCATTCTTCACTCTCCTCGTAGCCTTGATCGAAGCTTCGAGATGGTGGACATAAGAGTCTTAAACATGCTGGATTCGGTTGTTTCAGCAGGGGCCTCGGGAAGTTCCACCCGATGCCGGGTAACGGCGGAGGGCAACACCGTAAGCTCTGAATACTTCTCCACTGCCGAGTTGAGTGACAGTCGGCATTGCCCTTGAGCCACAGGCTTGAGCAGAAAGCGGAAGACCTGGCCCTGATTGATCAGGTTTATCAGCGAATTGGCGTCGGAGCGAGCGCTCGCGATGATGGTTACCAGCTCCGGCACCAGGTGCTTGAGCTGGGTCGTGAGTGAGGCGATGCCTTCCTCATCTACCGCCGTGTCCGTCACCATCACGCCGATGGGATGGTCTGCCAGTATGCCGATGGCGTTGCCAATGGTCCTCGCCCGGTGTACCGGGCGACCGTCCTGCACTGCACTTTCAACCGCGGTGAAAAGGCTCTTGTCCGCCGTCAGTACCAGAATTTCGACGGCTTCCTTGGCCATAGCCTGCCGCTGGGCGCCTGTTTCGGCGCGTCGAGGCATGACCGATGCCTTCTCGGTGGTCGGCTCCGGTCCAGGCTTGTCCGAGTAAGGAGTAGGGGTTGAGACCTGTTGTGCAACAGGCGAATTCGCCACGCGCCCGGTGGCTGCTGCTTCTGCAGAAGCGCCCGATGGTAGTCGCCGATTGGCGTCCGAGTTGGGGAACTTGATCAGTTGCGCCGGATTCCCGGTAGGCTGAATTCTGTCCGCCCGGCTGCTGGCGGCTGCTTCGACCGCCATGGCGATGGTCCCCTTGAGCTCCGCCGGCGGGCAGGGCTTCATCAGATAGCGGAAGACTTCGCTGTCGTTGATCGAGGCCTCGATTGCCTTGATGTCCGCATATCCGGTCAGCAGAATGCGCATGGTGTCGGGGGCTCGCGCCTTGACTTCGCTGAGCACTTCCACACCGGTCATCTCCGGCATTCGCTGATCAGAAATGACAACATCGATGGGTTCCCGCTCGATGATGTCCAGCGCTTCTTTGCCGCTGTTGGCCAGGAACACCTGATAGCTGCGGCGAAACGATGCGTTCATGGAATTGAGCACCCGCTGCTCGTCGTCGACGAACAGCAGCCTGGCTTTGCTACGTTTCGGGCTGTTGGGCGTTGAAGCCATAGGCATGGGCATCAGGCTGCTACCTCATCTTCCTGTCGCTGAACCGGCAGCCCCACGGTGATTCGGGTTCCAGACCCTACCTTCGAGTCGATCAGGATCTGGCCCTGATGTTCTTCGACGATCTGCCTGACGATTGACAGTCCAAGACCGGTACCCTGACCTACCGGCTTGGTGGTAAAGAACGGGTCCATGATCTTGTTGAGATTTTCCTCGGGAATGCCGCAGCCGGTATCTTCGAACACCACGTCTACCCAGTCTTCCCTCTGGCTGACGCTGATGGACAGCTTGCCTTTTCCGTCCATCGCTTGAACCGCGTTGGTCACCAGGTTGATGAAGATCTGATTGATACGGGATGGCGAGCAGAATATGTCGTCGACCTCGTCGAAATGCGTTTCTACTTCGACGCCGTATTTCAGAAGATTTCGGGTAATGGTCAGCGTCTTCTCGATGCCCTCGCGCAGGTTGAAACGGTCCTGGGCGGCGCGATCCAGCCGCGAGAAGTCCTTCAGGCTCAGCACCAGCTCGCTGATCTGATTCAGACCTTCAATGGTGTCTTCGCCCAGGCTGCCGACCTCCTGGACGCATTCCCGAAGGTTCTCCGGGTCGTAGTCTTCACGGTCGTTCAGAAGCTGATTGACGGCGGCCTTCACCTCGTCCGGAGACTGGGCATCCAGGATCGGCAGCGTAGCGTCGATGAAGCCACTGAGGTCGCCGACGATTTCGGTAGTCACCGTCGAGTTGTTCATGACGTACATGAGGGGCGTGTTTATCTCGTGCATCACGCCGGCGACCAGCTGACCAAGCGAGGACATCTTCTCGGCCTGTACCAGCTGCACCTGAGATTCTTTGAGCTCTTCGTAAGCGTTCTCGAGATCGGCTGTGCGTTCCTGCACCCGCAGCTCGAGGTCGTCGTGGGAACGGTTCAAGGCAAAGTAGCTGTTGCGCAGGCGCCATCCGAAGTAGGCGAGTATGACCAGGAGCAGCACGGTGTACAGGTTCAGTAGAACCCGGGCATCGTTGATCATCGACAGGGTATGCACGTAGCTCCTGGTTGTCTGGTCGCGGAATCCTGCGAGCGTGTCGCGGAAACCGGAAAGGTTCATCCGATTCGTCGCTTCGGCAATGGAAGTTCGCGCACCTACCAGCGCGGGTACGGTTTCCAGAAGCGTTGTCGCGGTGGCGCGCTCGCTGGTGCTCAGCGTGTCTGTGATCGTCTTCAGCCGTTCCAGGATTTCTCCGACCTGGGCCAGTCTTGGGGGCTCACCGGAGTCGACGTATTCGATGATCTGTTTGCTGGTACGGAAGACCTTGTCCGCAAGCTCATCTCTGCCCGTAGATCTGAGCACCTGGGTAAGCGCTCTGCTTTCCCTGGCGACATACTCATAGTCGGCTGCATAGCTGGCCTGATACCCGTTGAACGACTCGAGTTGACCGGTAACGCGCTTCACGCCGCCGCCCAGGGCCTCGAAATGCATCGTGGTTGGCTTCGAGTCGTTGATGTCGAAGCCGAGGGGATCAATGGCGTTGAAAGCCGTAATTGCCGGAAGCCGGAAACTGTCAAGTAACGTGTTCGGTTGATAGATGCGGGTGAGCTCCGCCTCGATATCGACCAGCGTGCTCTGCATTCTTGCCCCGATATCGGCGATGGCAGCCTGATTGTCGCTTCGGTATGTGACCGCAGCCGATAGTTGCTGATCCAGACCCGTGGCGAGTTCGTGCAGATACTGCGCCTTCAAGTCGATGCTCCGGAACGCAGTACCGGACTTTGACGTGGACACCGCCAGAAGGATGGACAGCAGCAGAACCGCCAGGCTGATGCTGAAGATGGGCAGGGCTCGGGCCGCGATTTTCCGCATGGTCGGTGCCACCAGATTGTTCAGGGTGAGAGCGTTCACCCGTGTTGCTTCGGTCGATAGAAACGAGTTCCTACATGCATACTAGTAAAAGTACGGCGATTTGAAGTTTCGAGCCGTGATGTAATAGATTTGTTGGTTGTGACGCAGGTCACGCCCCAGCCCGGGCGGGTGAGAAGATGGTGCCGTTCGTTAACCTTTAACCTTTCTGCGCCCGCGTCCGCAGGCGGACCACCGCTCCGGTGGTTTTTCCGCGAGGCATCGCGTTAATCTGACAGTCTGATTGGCATCCTAAGCCCGTTCTCTCCCAGGGTGAAGGCCGCCTTCTGGTACCTGGGTGGGCCGAATCGGTTGGCCTCGCCGTTGCTGGCCCCCGTGGGCTCTTTTGGGATTCCGATGAAGTTGGTATCCATCTTGCCGTTGTCATTGTCATCGTGATGCACGACTGCGGCATATTCCCCGGGTTCGAGCTCAAGGTCTATGCTGACCGTTCCTTCGCTGATCGCCTGGCCTACGTCGGCGGTTTCGTTGGCCACCGCAAGGTCCGGTTTCAACCAGTTTTCCTTCGCGGCATAGACAGCGACGCTCACGCTGCCGGTTTCGTTCTGGAAATTGCTGATGTCTACGGTGAGCGTTGCCGCGTGCGCGGAGGCTCCGGCCAGGAGAATCAGAATTGAGCATTTCATAGGGATCTTCCAGGACATCGGCAACCGATGCTTCTAACCACACGCAGCCTCCGTAGCGAGTCTAACACCAACGTTTCTTGCCCATGACAGAATACCTCGCCCGGCGTCAGGCGCTGCAAACCTCTCATATCCATCCGGATGAGTCGTTTTGATTCGACAAACCCGAATTCAAGCGAAGAAATAATCGGTTTTACCTGCGAACGCCTCGAGCTTCAGAATAAGTCGCATCATCAAGAAGGCAGGATGGAGGGAAAAAATGGATATAAGGGTCGATGCTCGAAATGTGGCGCTACCATCTCGGTCGATAAAGTCGCTTGCGGCGAGAATCGGTCACCAGCTTTCGCGCGTGAAAACTCGAATCGCCAGGGTCCACATCACGCTCAAAGACGTCAACGGTCCGCGCGGCGGGCGCGACAAGGTATGCGTACTGCGCGCCGAACTCACCAACGGACGCCAGATCGTCGTCGTAGACCGTAGCGCGAAACTGGGTCGAGCCATTGTCCGCAGCGTACGTCGCAGTAGGAACCTCATTGATCGGGACATCAAGCGAAGACGGGATCGCCTTCGCTCCGGTTTGAAAGCCGCAGCGTCCAGGGTCATCATGGAGGGCGACCATGCGAGCTATTCACATTGAACCCCTTAATGCGGGCTTTGCAGCGGCTCTTGCTTTACTGCTCTGCATAGCCATCGCCCCCCGCCTGGGTGCCGTGGAAACCTTGTCCGCCGCAGATCTTGCCGAGCTCTGCGCCGCCGAAGCTGAAGCTGAAGCCGACGGCACCATCAATGGCTTCGGATCCTGTCGGAACTACATTCTCGGCTTTCTGGAGGGTGCCATTGTAACCGACCCCCGGGTTGCAATGGGCGTTGCGGATCAGATCGAGAGCGAGGACTCTTTTCAGGCTCGCGCTTACAGGACCCGGCTGGGACGAGACCTGGTGCGCTTGGGCCCCTCCTATCTTGCCGGCTTCTGCGTTCCGGATTCAGCGCCGCTCAGGACCATAACAAGCCGTGTTGTGGACGCTCTACCTTCGACGCCCTCCGACGAGCCCGCGCGGGAACTGGTATACCGGGTCCTGAAGTCGGATTATCCCTGCGGATCCCCGCAGGAGTAGAAACTGCCGTCCATAGGGAGGCAGGAGAGGGACAGCGGCCCTGAAATTCGGCCGGATACTTCTTGACTTGGAATTCAACGGTCGCCCAACATAATCACCTTTGGTGTGGGTGATAATTGATGCGCGTGTGGTTCACGCTGGTCTTGTGGTTCGCTACCTGGCTGCTATGGAGCGGCTTGTACAAGCCGCTGCTGATCAATCTCGGCGTGCTCAGTTGCCTGCTGACTTTGCTGATAGCCAGGCGCATGGGTTTCTTCGAGCACGACGTCTTCAGCCTGCATCTCACCGGGCGCCTGATCCCGTTCTGGGGCTGGCTCGGTAAAGAGCTGGTCAGGTCAAACTTCCAGGTTGCTCGGATCGTGCTCAGTCCACGCATGAACATAAGCCCGACGACCGTCAACCTGCGGGCACTCCCTGAGGGCCGGGTCAGCCAGGCCATTCTCGGCAACGCGATCACCCTGACCCCCGGAACGGTGACCATCGATGACTACGAAGGCCAGCTTATCGTTCACTGCCTCACCCGTTCCGGCGCGCGGGAGTTGCAAGCCGGCGAAATGAATCGCCGTGTGGCGGCGCTGGAGCGCTAATCCTTTGTACTACATCGTATCCCTGGCCATTCTGATCACCATGATACTCGCCATCGTGCGGGCGCTGCTGGGCCCCAGCGTTTATGACCGGGTGCTTGCAGTAAACCTGTTCGGCACCAAGACCGTCTTGCTGGTATCGGTACTTGCCTTCCTCTATGGCCGCCCGGATTTTCTGGATCTTGCGCTGGCATACGCGTTGATCAATTTCATCGGCGTGCTCGCCGTTCTGCAGTTCTTTCAGAGCGGCGAACCGAAAGGGGCTGTGGAAACTCACGAGAGTCGTGAGGAAAGGGGCTGATATGGAAATCTGGCTGGATGCCCTGAGCTTCATCATGTTCATCGGTGGTAGCGCGTTTGTTTTGATCGGCGGGGTTGGTGTGCTGCGGATGCCCGACCTCTATACGAGAATGCACGCGGCAAGCCTCACCGACACCATGGGAACGCTGCTCATCCTGGGCGGCGTGATCGTGCAGGCGGGCTTGTCTCTGGCGGCGATCAAGCTGGTCGCCATTACGGTATTTCTGCTGCTCACCGGCCCCACAGCCACCTATGCCCTTGCCAACGCGGCGCTGCTCTCCGGCGTGCGACCGCATGCGGAACCGCTGGATGGGGAATCGGTTTCATGACGGTTCTGTTCGGGATCTTTCTGCTGACCCTGCTCGTTATCGTTGCCTTAGGCGTCGTACGTGCCAAAAACCTGTTCGTCGCGGTCATGCTCACCGGCATATTCTCCCTGCTGATGGCAGCGAACTTCTTCATTCTCGATGCCGCCGATGTCGCGCTGACGGAAGCTGCGATAGGCGCGGGAATTTCTACCGTGCTTCTGCTGGGCGCGCTGGCGCTGACGCCGGGACGGGAGCGCAGGCTGCGTAGGGGACGCTGGCTCGGTCTCGGCGTGGTGACCGTAACGACGCTCAGCGTGCTCTACGCCACCTTCGACAAACCACGGCTCGGTGACCCCGAAGCCCCGGTTCACCAGCACGTTGCTCCCTGGTACCTGGAGCAGACGCCGGAGCTCGTTGGAATTCCCAACGTCGTGACGGCCGTGCTCGGTACCTTCCGTGGTTACGATACTTTCGGCGAGGTGGTGGTGGTGCTCACGGCAGGCGTTGGCGTCCTGTTTCTGCTCGGCCTGCCAGGCGCCGTAGGGGAACGCAAACGTGAAGAGGTGGAGAGCGGTCGAGCCTATCTCGGTCACCATCTGGTACCGCAGGTCGTCGGCCACCTGCTGATTCCCTTTATCCTCCTGTTCGCGCTTTACGTTCAATTTCACGGCGAGTACGGGCCGGGCGGGGGCTTTCAGGCAGGGGCGATTTTTGCCGCCGGCTTCATACTCTATGCGCTGGTTGCCGGCGAGCGCGAGGCCCTGTCTATCGTCTCGCCGCGCCTGCTCGTTTTTCTCATGGCAGGCGGTGCCCTGCTTTTCGGCGGGCTCGGCGTGCTATGCATGCTGCTTGGCGGAAATTTTCTCGACTACAGCGTGCTTTCCAGCGACCCGATCGCGAGCCAGCAGTGGGGGATTCTGATCATCGAGCTCGGAATCGGGGTATCGGTCACAGGCGTGCTGCTGGCCATTTACCACGCGTTCGCCGCGCGGGGGCACTGACTGATGGAGCTGCTCGGCCTCTTCAACTATTGGGTATTCGCCATCCTGTTGATGATCGGTTTCTACGCCGTGATCGCGAAGCCGAACATGGTTAAGAAGCTGCTGGGCCTGAGCATCTTCCAGGCCGCCGTGTTTCTGCTCTACATCACCATGGACAAGGTGGAAGGGGGTACCGCGCCTATCATCCAGGCGGGAATGGTCGATCAGATCTATTCGAATCCTTTGCCTCAGGTGCTGATACTCACGGCCATTGTCGTTGGCATATCGACCACCGCGCTCGGGCTCGCGATCATCGTACGCATATACGAAGCATACGGCTCCATCGAGGAAGACGAAACGCAAAGGCTGGACATCGAGGAATGAGCCTCGAAGCCCAAACACCCGCACTTCAGGTTGTGGTGCCGCTGGTGGTTGCGCCCTTGGTGGTGCTGCTGCGAGATGCGAGGCTCGCCTGGGCAGCGGCCTCCGTGGCCAGCGTGATGTGTCTGGCTATGGCCGTGCTGCAGGCATCCGGGGCGCTTGGCGGCGAAGTTGTCTCGTATCAGATGGGCGGCTGGCCGGCGCCTTTCGGCATCGAGCTGCGAGTCGATGCCCTCAGCGCTCTGGTCCTGCTGGTGATCACCGGTGCCTCCGCGCTCGCTCTGCTGGGCGGCAGAAGTAGCCTGGCAGCGGACATCGCGGAAAATCGACAGCCGCTTTTCTATGCCGCCTGGCTGATAGCCCTTGCCGGTCTATCCGGCATCGCGGTCAGCGGCGATGCCTTCAACGTCTTCGTGTTCATGGAGATCTCGTCGCTGGCCACCTATATTCTGATCGCTGCAGGGCCGGATCGCCGCGCGCTGACTGCAGTCTTCAAGTACCTGATCATGGGTACCGTCGGCGCGACTTTCTATCTTATCGGCGTGGGGCTGGTCTACATGATGACCGGCACGCTCAACTTTGCGGACATGGAAGCTCGAATTGCTGAAGTTGCGGATCAGCGGCCGATTCTCGTTGCCGCCGGCTTCATTACCATCGGGCTTGCCCTGAAAGCGGCGGTGTTTCCATTGCATGTGTGGTTGCCGAACGCTTACACCCACGCGCCGAACATCGTCACCGTTTTCATCGCCGCTTGCTCGACCAAGGTGGCTCTCTACGTGCTGCTGCGTTTTGATTTCTTCGTCTTCCAGGGCAACCTCGAAGATCATCTGGCGCAGTTTGCCGGCTTCATGATCCCGCTGGCGCTGCTCGGAATCCTGGTGGGCTCTGCTGTGGCCGTGGTGGAAACCGACCTCAAGCGCATGCTCGCTTACTCTTCGGTCGCGCAGATTGGTTACATACTGCTCGGTGCCAGTTTTGCCAGTACTGCCGGGTTGATGGCGAGCGTCACCCACATGTTCAATCACGCGTTGGCTAAAGGGGCGCTGTTTCTGGCGGTTGCCGCGGTTGGTATGCGGATGAGCCGCCTCACCCTCGATGGTATTTCAGGAATCGCCCGAAGCATGCCGTGGACCATGGCCGGGCTGGCGGTGGCGGGGGCGAGCCTCGTGGGCATTCCAGGTACCGCTGGCTTCGTATCGAAATGGTTGCTGCTGCAGGCGGCGATGGAGCAGGGGCCGCTTGGGTTTGCGGCGGCAGCCGTCGTGGTTGTGAGCTCTCTGGCGGCCGCACTTTACGTCTGGCGAATCATAGAACGAGCGTGGTTTGGCGTCGCCGAGGGCGCGGGATCCGTAGCCGGTATTCAGGAAGCCCCCTGGCCGCTGCTGGCGGTGCTGTGGGTTGCCGCTGCCGCAAATATCTACTTCGGTCTGGTGCCGTCGTTACCGTTGGATCTTGCCGCGCTATCCGCGGAAGAGCTGTTGAGACATTTGCCGTGACCGCCGAGATCGCCATCGCCGCAGCGATCCTGCTGCCGCTGGCCGGGGCCGCGGGCATCGTGCTTGCCGGTCGCTGGCCGAATCTGCGTGAGTCGGTCACGCTCCTCGTGGCGGTGGCATTGGCGGTCACGGTCGGCACGCTGCTTCCGGAAGTGATGGCCGGCGGCCGTCCGGCGCTGATGGTCGCGGCGCTGCTTCCCGGAGTTGCGATTGAGTTCGAAGTAGAACCCCTGGGAATGCTGTTCGCCGCGCTCGCCTCTGTCCTTTGGGTGGTCAACTCCATTTACTCCATTGGCTACATGCGCGCCAACAAAGAGAAGCATCAGACGCGTTTCTACGTCTGTTTTGCCATCGCGATTGCGGCCACCATGGGTATCGCCTTCGCCGGGAACCTGCTGACCCTTTTTCTGTTCTACGAAGTCTTGACCCTGTCCACCTATCCGCTGGTGTCCCACAAAGGGGACGCCGACACGGTGGCTTCGGCCCGGGTCTATCTCGGCATTCTGCTGGCAACCTCCATCGGCTTGCTGCTTCCTGCCATTATCTGGACCTACACGGCAACCGGGACGCTGCAGTTCGAACCCGGCGGTATCATTGATGGTCATCTGCAGGGTCCGGCCGTCGGCTTGCTGCTCGCACTGTTCGTCTTCGGCATTGGCAAAGCGGCGGTGATGCCCGTTCACCGCTGGCTCCCGGCTGCCATGGTGGCACCTACGCCGGTCAGCGCGCTGTTGCACGCTGTGGCCGTGGTCAAGGCCGGGGTTTTCACGGTGACCAAGGTCATTCTCTACGTTTTCGGAGTTGACCTGCTGGCGGCAGAGCCCTCCGGTGACTGGCTGCTCTATATGGCCGGTTTCACCATACTTGCGGCCAGCATCGTGGCTCTGCGGCAGCAGAATCTGAAGCGAATGCTGGCCTATTCGACCATTGGCCAGCTTTCCTATGTGGTTCTGGCGGCGGCAGTACTCACGCCGCTTTCAGAGATCGGCGCGGCTGTTCACATCGTGGCCCATGCTTTTGGCAAGATCACCCTGTTCTTTGCCGCTGGGGCCATCTACACGGCATCGAAGAAAACCGAGCTCAATCAGCTGGCTGGCATCGGCGCGCGAATGCCCTGGACCATGGCCGCGTTCACCATCGGCGCGCTGTCCATGATCGGCGTGCCCCCCACTGGCGGTTTCGTGTCGAAGTGGTTCATTCTGGCCGGTGCCTTCCAAACCGATAATTATCCAGCGTTGTTCACCATCATTCTGAGCACCGCGCTGAACGCCGCCTATTTTCTACCGGTGGTGTTTGCGGTCTGGTTCGGGCGCGAAGCACCGGATCAGAAACCACACGGTGAGGCGCCGTTCCCCGTTGTGCTCGCTCTGTCGTTGACGGCGCTGGCGACGCTGGGGTTCTTTTTCTTCAATCAACCGGTGCTGGATCTGGAACGCCAGCTCGTGGAGCCGCTGCCATGAAACCTTCGGAAAATGATCACTGGCTGGTTCGGCCGGCAACCATTCGCAAGCTCTGGATCGGGTTCATTGCCTGCTGATAAAGCGGCCCGAGAGTTACTACGATGACTGAGCTGATCATCCCCCCGGCCCTGATTCTGCTGGCTGGCGCGGTTCTTACCGGTCTGTCCAGGGGCATGGTTCGAACGGGCGTGCTGCTGTTGGGCCCGCTTTGCGCGCTCTGGGCCGTCTGGCAGGTGCCCGACGGCGTCGCCGTAACGGCATCATTTCTCGGCTACGACATCGAGCCGGTGGAGGGCAGCCCGCTGCGGCGGCTGTTCGCCACGATCTTCACCATCATGTCTTTCACCGGCGCGCTGTTCGCCTTCCGGCAGGCGAAATGGTACGAGCTGGCTGCTGCCCAGGCCTACGCTGCCGGCGCGGTAGGCGTTGCCTTTGCCGGAGATCTGATCACCTTGTTCCTGTACTGGGAGGTGATGGCCATCTTCTCCACCGTGGTGGTCTGGTGCGGCGGCACGCCCGCGGCGCGGGCGGCGGGCATCCGTTACGCCATTCTTCACCTGCTGGGCGGGGTGATACTCAAGGTCGGTATCGAAGGCGTGGTGGTGCACACGGGCTCGGTGCAGATAGAAGCGATGCTGGCGAACAGCTTTGACAGCTGGATGATTCTCATCGGTATCCTGATCAACGCCGCAGCGCCGCCGTTCTCGGCCTGGCTTGCCGATGCCTATCCTGCATCGAGCCCCACAGGGTCGGTGTTTCTGTCGGCCTTCACCACGAAATCGGCCGTGCTGGCGCTGATTCTGCTGTTCCCGGGAGAGCCCGTGCTCATCTGGATCGGGCTTTACATGGTGTTCTACGGCATCGTTTACGCGCTGCTCGAGAACGATGCCCGGCGCATCCTCGCCTACTCCGTGGTCAACCAGGTAGGCTTCATGGTCTGCGCGGTGGGAATCGGCACGGAGCTGGCCCTGAACGGGGCCGCGGCCCACGCGTTTGCCCACATCATCTACAAGGCGCTGCTGTTCATGAGCGCCGGTGTGGTGATCTATCGAACCGGCATGACCCGCTGTTCGGATCTCGGCGGCTTGTTTCGAACCATGCCGCTGACCACAATTTGCGGCATCGTCGGTGCCCTTGCCATTTCCAGCTTCCCGCTGACCTCCGGTTTCACCACCAAAACGCTCATTTCGGTGGCCGCGCAGCAGCAGGGGCTGGCGCTGGTTTACTTCCTTCTGGCCGCCGCTTCTGCGGGCGTCTTTCTGCACGCGGGCATCAAGTTTCCCTGGTTCGTCTTTTTTCAGAAAGATTCGGGCCTGCGGCCGAAGGACGCGCCGTGGAATATGGGTGCAGCCATGGTGCTGTTCGCGGCCGCCTGCATCGGCATCGGGACCTTCCCTGAGCTGTTCTGGACGTTGCTTCCGTATCCGGTCGAGTATGATGCTTATGCTGCCGACAAGGTGCTCTTCTACCTGCAGCTGTTGCTCTTCTCCGGGCTGGCGTTCTTCCTCCTGCTGCCACTGATGCGTCGTACCCTGACGCTGTCGCTGGATACTGACTGGGTCTGGCGGGTACTGCTGCGTCGGATTGGCGAGGCGATGCTCGCGGGCATTGGATCCTTGAGTCAGCGCTTCCAGGCGCTGTTGAAGGTCCTGGTGGATCGTGCAGGGCCGCGCCTCACGCGCCAGTTCAGCAGCAGCGGTGGGCTGGGCCGAACCTGGCAGATCGGCACCACGGCGCTGTGGATCGCGGTGCTGCTCAGCGCCTATCTGCTGATCTACTATCTCTGACCCTGTCCGCCGACTCAGTGAGCCAGCAGGTCCACCAGCGCCTGGTAAACGGCTTTGGCCATAACCCGGTAGCCCTCCGTATTCGGATGCAGCCCGTCTGCGCTCAGGTCGGCGCGCATGACGGTGGGGTCTTTCGGATCCCGCAGCAACCGGTCGAAATCAACGACCTTATCGTAGGCGCCGCTGGTGCGGATCCACTGGTTCACCTGCTGTCGCTTCGCCTCGGCTTCCGGACCGAAATACCCCGGCAAACCGCTGTTTCCAGCGGGTGAAAGGGTGCCGCCGAGGACGCAAAGGCCGCGGGCCTTGGCACGCGCGATGATCTGCTGGTGGGCGGCGATGATCTGCTTGGCGTCGATAGATGGGGTCGGAATGCCCAGAACCGTCAACAGGCCGGGCAGGCCGATATCGTTGATCCCTTCGGTTACCACCAGATGAGTAACCCCCGTCTGGGTCAGCACGTCGCGATTCAGCCGGGCCAGTGCGTTGGGGCCGATGAAGTCCGCAGAGATCTGGTTGCCGGAAATCCCGAGGTTGATCACCGCGGCGTCCGGCTGATCTCCCGGCGCACGCAATATCCGCTCGGCGAGGAAGTCCGTGTAGCGGGCGTTCTCGTCCACGGGCTCGTTGGGGAAAGCCATCTGGTCCCCGTCGGTAATCGAATCGCCCAATGCTGCCACCACGGGTGCTGCCGTGCCTTTCCTTGCCACGTCTACGGCAGACAGGAAGTACCACTGGGTGATGGGTTGCGCGCTGTCCAGATCCATTGCCGCTGTCTGATTGCCGGGCGCAAGATAGGAAGTCTGCAGCGCGCGGACGTGATAAGAAACCGGAGAGGTGGATGCCGACAGGTCACCCAGGTGAATGCTGATTGCCAGCTCTGCCCGTCTCTCAACCCGCAATCGCACTGGATCGCTGACGACCCTGGCGCCGGCAGGGATGGTTACCGTTTCCTGACCACCGAAGGTCAAGGTGCGATCTGAACCGCTCGCTATGGCCGAACCTTCCTGACGCAGCGCAACGCGGGCCGAGTCGATGATCAGCGGCTCGGTGCCGAACTCGTTGGTCAGCCAGACGCGCACGCGATTGCCACCGACGCTGACGCGAACGATCTGGCGCAGCGTGGTGTCGTTAAAGACCGGCAGGGGCCCGTCAAACGGGCTCGCGACCTTGGATGCCGTTGCCCAGGTGGCCGTCCACCCGACCGGCACTTGGCTCTTTTGGTCGGCGTTTACGGTTGAAGACAGCGTCCATGCAAAGACCGCGACCAGCAGAGTGCCGATCAGTCCTCCCAGGCGCCCGGCTGTTCCATATTTCAAAAGCTTCATGTGCTCCCCCTTGGTTATGTGGTCCGCCTGCTGCGCGGGCTGCAGGTTTCTATGTGAGATCGACCCCGAAATACGCTTTGAATCTGGCGTTGTATTCCTCGTCGCCCATATCGTCCCCCATGCGCACCCAGTCCTCGGCGGCCACCAGGTGCCGGGCCGCCATGAACCCCTCCGCATCCGCTCCGACTGGCCAGCGCAGTCGATAGTCTGGCGTGCTTATGGCTTGGTAAACGGTTTCCGCGACGCGTTCCGGTGGTACCCCCCTTTTGAAGCCGGCCGCGTAAAGCTTGCCGTTGCGCCTCATTATTGGCTGATAGGGGGAATGTTTGTCGTAAACCGTCTGCTCTGCGGAATTCTCGAATATGTTCGTCATGATGACGCCGGGCTCGATGTTCACCACCCGAACGCCGAAGCGATAGACTTCATGAGCCAGCGCTTCTCCCAGGCATTCCAGCGCCCACTTGGAGGCAGAGTACGCAATCTGATTCGGTGTGGCCTGCAGCCCGACGGCGGAGGAAATGTTGACGATGCATCCCTGGCCGCGTTCGCGCATCGTGGGCAGCACTGCCTGAACGCAGCGCACGGCGCCGAAGTAGTTGGTTTCGAACATCTGTTTGTGGTCGGCTTCGGAAATGAGTTCCAGCGGCGCGGCGCCACCGATACCCGCGTTGTTCACAAGAACGTCCACGGGACCGGCTTCCTGGATCTTTGCGAAGGCGGCCTCCACGCTGGCGCTGTCGCAGATATCCAGCTCAACGATCTCGACGTGAAGGTTTTCTGCAGCGGCAGCGGATTGCAGGGCTTCCGCCTTCGCCAGATTGCGCATGCCGGCGAAGACGCGATAGCCCTCGCGCGCAAGGTGCAGGCTGGTTGCCAGGCCAATACCCGAGCTGGTTCCTGTTACCACCGCAATCTGCATTCGCCCCTCCCCGGCGCGCTTGCTGATTCTCTTCACGCGCAAAGCGCACGTTAAGATTGTATGGCTTCCTGCGTAAGTTTGACAATGGTCTCAGGTAGGT